>WLCQ01000078.1 GCA_009705225.1 Actinomycetota bacterium
GCCGCCGGCACCACCCGGGCCGTGCTCGACCGTCTCGTACCCGGCATCGATCCGCGTGCCCATCCCCGCGATCTCTCCGAGGGTCAGCGCCTGGCGCTCGCGCTCGCCATCGTGCTCGGCGCCGAGCCGGCACTCGTGCTGCTCGATGAACCAACCCGCGGTCTCGACTACGGAGCCAAGCAACGGCTCATCGCCATGCTCGAAGTTCTTGCTGCAGAAGGCCGGGCTGTTGTCATGGCCACGCACGATGTCGAGGTTGTGGCCGCAGTGGCACATCGAGCCGTGGTCCTCGCTGAGGGCGAAATCGTTGCCGACGGACCCGCCCGCGATGTCGTGGTGCATTCGCCGGTGTTCGCGCCGCAGATCGCCAAGGTGCTTGCCCCCGAAACCTGGATGACCGTGGCCGAGGTCAGCAACGCACTTGCGTCAACTGGTGAGGGTCACTGATGGCCGTTGTCGCGCACACCGGTGTACCGCCTGAGCCGTCTGAGTTGCCTGTCCACACCTCGGGCAGCGGAGCCATCCGGCTGCGTCGACGCGCGTCGGCGCTGCTCCTGGCGGCATCGGCCCTCGGAGTCGTGGCGTTCGGTTGGCCGCTGTTCGCATCGCGTTCCAGCGCTGTCGATCTCGCCCATTCCGGCGATGCTCCCTGGATCTTCGTGATCCTCGTTCCGTTGTTGCTGTGCGTGATCATGGCCGAACTCGCCGATGGCGAACTCGATGCCAAGGCGGTGGCGTTGCTCGGTGTGCTGGCGGCCTGTGGTGCTGCTCTTCGCCTCCCCAGCGGCGGTGTGGCCGGGTTCGAGCCGGTGTTCTTCCTGCTGGTGCCGGCCGGCCGAGTGCTGGGCCGGGGCTTCGGGTTCGTGCTCGGCGCGCTCACGCTGTTCGTGTCGGCCCTGCTCACCGGTGGTGTTGGCCCATGGCTGCCCTTCCAGATGTTCGGCGCGGCGTGGATCGGATTCTTCGCTGGGTGCCTGCCGGCGCTGCGGGGTCGGGCCGAGGTCGTCATGCTTGCTGTGTACGGAGCAGTTGCCGCGCTCGGCTACGGACTCGCGCTCAATCTGTGGTTCTGGCCGTTCGCCACCGGAACCGGTTCGTCCATCTCCTTCGTACCCGGTGCCGGGCTGGCTGAGAACCTCGGCCACTTCTGGGCGTTCCACCTCACGACGTCGCTTGGTTTCGATCTTCCCCGGGCAGTGTTCACGGCACTTTTCCTTTTGGTGGCCGGCCGCCCCATCCTCGGAGCGTTGCGACGGGTTTCGCGACGAGCTGCGTTCGGTGTTGCCGTCTCCTTCGAACCCTCGCCGCAGTCCGAACCGAAGCCCGGGGCAGTGTCATGAGCGCCGAGGTCCTGATCACCCGACCACTGCCTGCACCGGGAGCATCGTTACTTGAGGCTGCCGGGTTCCGCGTGCAGATGAACACCCACGACCGACCCATCACCGATACCGAGTTGCGAGCCGGTGTGGCCTCGGCCGATGCATTGCTCTGCATGCTCACCGACCGGATCGACGCCGAGCTGCTCGACGCCGCACCGAATCTTCGTGTAATCGCGAACTACGCGGTCGGGTTCGACAACATCAACGTTGCCGAAGCCCGGCGCCGCGGCATCGAGGTCACCACCACTCCCGATGTGCTCACCGAGGCCACCGCGGATCTCACCTGGGCGTTGATGCTCGGTGCCGCCCGCCAACTCGGCGCCGGCGAGCGCATGGTGCGGGCCGGTCAGTGGCAGGGCTGGGCGCCGGACCAATTGCTCGGACAGCCGGTTGCCGGTCGCGTGCTCGGCATCATCGGGATGGGCGCGATCGGACAGGCTGTGGCCCGGCGGGCGCATGGCTTCGGCATGGCGGTGCGGTACTTCAATCGCCGCCGGGTCGACCCCACCATCGAAACGGCGCTCGGGGCACAGTTCCTTCCGCTCGATGAACTGCTCGCTACTTCCGACTTCGTGAGTCTGCATGCTCCGCGCAACGAGCAGAGTCACCGCATCATCGACGCCGCTGCATTGGCTCGAATGAAATCCACTGCCGTGCTCATCAACACGGGCAGAGGCGCGCTCATCGACGAAGCAGCACTGGTGGTTGCACTGCGAGAAGGACGCATAGCGGCTGCCGGGCTCGATGTGTTCGAACGCGAACCCGAGCTGGCCGAGGGATTGATCGAGCTTGACAACGTGGTGCTCGCCCCGCATCTCGGTTCGGCCAGCACCGAGGCGCGAGCGTCGATGGTTCGACTCTGTAGCGAGAACATCATCGAGGTGCTCGGCGGTCGACCCGCTCTCACCCCGGCACCGCAGCCTTCGTGATCAGCAGCAGTTCCGCAACGGATCAGGAAAGTCCGGTTCGTTCCTTGCACCAGTTCCACAGGCGATAGCGCTCACCGGCAGGAGTGTCAGTCCACGGAACCTTGCTGATCGAGCGACGCCGACGATCCAGCCAGAACCCGCCACTTTCGCCCAATTCGGAGGCTTCGATCGCGGCCAACCACACGAGCGTGTCGGCACCAGCGGCGGGGTCGCGCAGGAGGGGGCGCGTGATGCGATGGAATGTGGGGAGCGATTCGACCACGCCGGGCGTGTCGGCCCAGCCCGGATGCATCGTGTGGAAGCTCACGGTGTCATCGTTACGTCGGGTCCATTCGCGGGCCAGTTCCACCTGGGCGCGTTTGGCCCGGGCATACGCGCGCACGCCGTCGTAGGCATCGGAGGTCATTTCAAGATCAGCCACGGAGAGTCGCTCGGCGTACATGCCGCCAGAGGCCACGGTAAGAACACGCCCATGCGCCGAGCGCAGCGGTTCGAGCAGCAGCGTGGTGAGCAGGAATGGGCCGAGCACCTGGGCAGCCACCGTTGTCTCGTAGCCCTGGGCCGACGTCGTGTAGGTGCGGGAAAGCGCGCCAGCGTTATGGATGAGCACATCGATCGACGGATGCTGCTCGATGATCTCGCCGGCGATACGCCGCACCGCGTCGAGGTCCGCCAGATCGGCGATGCTCGTCGTGACCTTGATGCCGTCGGCGAGCAGTTCGGCGCTCACTGATGCCACCCGGCCGGGATCGCGTCCCACCAGATGCAACGTGGCGCCGAGCGTGCCGAGTAGTGAGGCGGTCGCTCGCCCGATGCCGGAGGTGAAACCGGTGAGGACAACAACACGGCCGTCAAGTCGGGGGAGTGCGCTTGCGTCCCAGTCGAACATTCGTCGGCGGATGTCGTACCCGATCCGACTCCAGCTCGGAGCGATCGCCAGCTCCAGAACCTGATCGACGACGCTCTGCGAGGAGCGTCGGTTCACGATCGTGACCGGGTGTTCCGGACAGCGAGTTCCTCGAACGCCGCAACCATCGAGTCGGCGTCAAAGGACACGACATCGGCGCCGCAATTGCGGGTGGCGGCTGTGATGGCCCCGCCGCCGAGGACCACCGGACAGTTGATGCTCTTGTGGATCATCTCGATGGTGTCCTCGATGGCCGCCTCGTTGTCACTACGCGTGGCGCAGACACCCGCAGCCACGAGATCATCGACGACCTCAAGAGCATCGAGGAAGGACTGTGGCGGGGAGTTGGCACCGAGATCGATGATGTTGAATCCCTGTCCGCGCAGCAGATCCGATGCCATGGAACTCGGCACGCTGTGATGGTCGCCCTGAGGAGCACCGATCACGATGGAGCCGCGCTTGCGTCCGGGCCGGTTGAAGCGGGGACCGAGCCGACCGATGAGTCGTTGGGTGACAACCGATGCCCGATGTTCCTCGGCCACGGTGACGCGACCAGCGGCCCATTCGGCACCGATATGAGCCAGCGCAGGAGACAGAACTTCGAGGTAGATCTCGCGGGGTTCGGACCCGGAGTTGAGGGCGGATTCGATGACGCTCCAAGCTCCGTTCTCGTCGCCGACGAGAAGGCGATCCTCAAGACGTTGGTGGTAGTCGACCCGACCAGTGCGACCTGAGCGAGCCGCCGAGGCATTTGCCGGAGCGGCCGCTGCACTCGTGAAGGCATCGAGATCGGACAGGCCGACCTGCCATTCGCCACCGACCTTGACCGCGTGGAGGCGACCGGTACGCACGTAGCGGTAGGCGGTCATGTAGTGAACGCCGAGTTTCTCAGCTGCTTCGTTGAGGGTGATCGCTTCTGCCGTCATGCCACCTCGCCTCCGTGGGGGATCGTTCAGCGGGAGCAGCGTTTCTCCAACACTGCCGTGCCGAACGTAGCGTCGGTCACACCGGATTCCCTTATCGGGCGGAAAATTCACGCAAAGCCCCGCGATTGGGGTATTTGCGGATTTCTGGCTCGCCGGCGGGAACCTCAGGCGGGGCGGAGCCGGTTCATCACCGCTGGCACCGAGGAAAGCACCTCGACCGGCAGGTGTGATTCGAGCCATTCCCGGTTTCGACGATGGAGCTCAATCGAGGGGTCGTACCGGTTCAACACCACGATCGGGGTAGCCACATGGGAGCCGTGATCGATGGCCTCGAGGCTGAGTCGGACGGCGTTGATCGTGCCGAGGCCGGCATCGGCCACGAGCAGTACGAGGTCGGGCTGGAGTTCCTCGATGAGCGAGATTGCGTCCCCGTCGCTGGCATGCGGGGAGCGCACCCCACCGGCGCATTCCACCATGGCGATATCAGGGGCCGGGACCGGCCAGGTGATCTCGGCGGCGAGTTCGGCGATGGTGAAGGGAGGTCGGCCGAGGGCATCGGCGGCCATCGGTGGCGCCATGGGAACGGGGAACCATCGATGACGCGGACACACGTCGGTGGGTTCCTCCCCGGTGGCATTGGCGAGGTGGTGAGCGTCGGTGAGCGCATCGTCGGGGTCGAAGGACTGGGCCGGCTTGCGGGCGGCGACGGAAAAACCTTCGGCCCGAAGTTCACGCAGAAGGCGAGCAGCCACCCATGTCTTGCCGATCTCGGTTGCGGTGCCGGTGACCACGATGAGTCTGCGAGATGAGCGCATCAGGGAGTACCTCCGGGGAGTCGGGCCAGTGCGGCTGCCAGGTCGGTGATCTGCTCATCAGTATGGATCGCACTCAGGGCCACGCGCAGTCGGCTCGACCCGGCGGGCACCGAGGGCGGGCGGATCGCCGGGACCAGCAGTCCTTGATCCAGCAGGGACTGCGATGCGGCCACGGCGCGGCGTTCCTCGCCGAGGATGATGGGGATGATCGGCGTGGGATGGCCCGGGAGAATCGTGTCGACCAGTGATCGCAGTCGGGTGCGGAGCTGCTCGCCCTCGGGGGAGTTGAGGATGCCGACAGCGGCGAGTGCGGCGGCAGCATCGGCGGGGCTCACCGCAGTGGTGAAGATGTAGGAGCGTGCCCGGTTCACGAGGAGATCGATGAAGGTCCGGGGCCCGGCCACGAAGCCGCCGAGGGCGCCGAGGGTCTTCGACAACGTGCCGACCTGCACGACCGTGGCGATCGGTGCTCCGGTGGCCGGGTCGGTGGGAACGACCGGGATGTCCTGCAGGACCGAATGGGCTTCATCGAGCACAAGAAGTGCGTCGTGACGGGCGCATATCTCGATGAGGGCCGGTACATCGGCGACATCGCCATCCATGGAGAACGCCACGTCGGTGACCACGATGCATCGATCGCCGGAGCCACCGGCGGCACAGAGCCCGGCATCGAGGGCCTCGAGATCGAGATGCTCGAGGATGTGGATGGTTGCGCCGTTGGCCCGGGCAAGACGGCAACCGTCGACGATCGATGCATGGTTCAACGAGTCAGAGAACACGTGCACGCCCGGTCCGGCAAAGGTGGAGAGCACCCCGAGGTTGGCGGCGAAGCCGGTGGGGAAGACAACGGCGGCTTCGGTGTCGCGCCAATCGGCGAGCGCGAGTTCGAGTTCGTGATGCACCGGACGGGAACCGACGACCAGTCGTGATGCGCCACTTCCAGCACCCCAACGGCCTATGGCATCGACGGCAGCGTCCCGCACCACCGGATGCTGTGAAAGGCCGAGATAATCGTTCGATGCGAACGACACCACCTTCTGCTGCGAGGTGGTGAGCACACCGGTTGGGCCGGCGGCATCGAAGTTGCGGGGAGCGCGCCATTGATCGGCGCCGTGGATGGCGTCGATGCGTTCGGCCGCCCATCGGGACCATGCCCCCGGGTTGGTCACTCTGAACAGACCTCGTCGATGGCCTCGGAAAGTGCGGAGACGATGCGGTCGATCTCCTCGGCGGTGGTGGTGAGGATCGGCATGATGACCACAACATCGCCGAGCGGGCGGAGTAGCACGCCGCGCCGAACCGCAGCGGCGCAGATGCGGCGCCCCCAGCGCAGATCGTCGGTGGGCGGTGCCATCTCGACGCCGACCATCAGCCCCCGCTGACGGATCTGACCGATGGCCGGTCGGTCGGCAGCCATGGCGCCGAGTGCCTCCCGGAGCTGCGCCGCCCGCTCACGCACGTTGTGCAGCACCTCGAGCTCATCGAACAGTTGGAGATGGCGCAGAGCGACTGCTGCCGCCAGTGCATTCCCGGAGAAGGAATGGCCGTGATAGAGGGTCATCTCGCTGAGGTCGGGTCCGAGGAACGCTTGGTACACGCGACGCGAGGCCACGGTTGCGGCCATGGCGAGATAGCCGCCGGTGAGTCCCTTGCCGATGCACATGATGTCGGGGCGGATGTTGCACTGCTGCGAGGCGAACAGGGTGCCCGTGCGTCCGAATCCGGTGGCGACCTCATCGGCGATGAGCAGCACATCGTGCTCGCGACACGCTTGGGCGACGCGCTCGACGGAGTCGGGGTCGGAGATCCACATTCCAACCGCACCTTGAACGAGTGGTTCTATGACCACAGCAGCAAGCTCGTGGGCGTGGGCAGCGATGAGCGCCACCGTGGTTTCGGCCCATCCCGGGTCGTCGTAACCCGGCGCACGCAACACCGGGAAACGAAGCGGGTCGAACACGTCGGTGCCGAACCCGCCGGCGCCCACGGAGATCGAACCGATGGTGTCACCGTGGTAGGCGCCGCCGAGCGCGAGGTAGCGGGTGCGTGTGGTGACGCCCTGATTGGTCCAGAACTGGAACGCGATCTTGAGGGCCTGCTCCACCGCCGCGGCACCGTCCGAGGCGAACAGGAAATGCGGTTCGCTCACCGGGACGCACGGAGCGAGCGCCTCGGCCAGAAGGATCGTGGCGACGTTGCCGTTGCCCAGCATGGTGGTGTGTGCCACCCGGTCGAGTTGTTCGCGAGCCGCCTGATCGAGTTCGGGGACCCGGTGGCCGAGGGTGGTGACCCACAGTGAGGAGATGGCATCGAGATAGCGGTTGCCGTCGACATCGACCAGTTCGCGACCCTCGGCGGAAGCCACGATGATCGGCTGGTTGCCGGGGTAGGCCGACATCTGGGTGAACCCGTGCCACACCACAGCGGCATCACGTGCCACCCATTGGTCGTGGCGGGAGGCGAGGGTGCGCGTCGGCTCTGCGTCAGTCACCCCGAAAGCTTCGCACCATCGGACGGGACGGGGCGAAGGCGACGCCATTGTTCGATCTCGAGTCCCATGGGCGTTGATGGCGGGCCGGCCACGAACGGCCAGATCTCCTCGGCCAGCCGGCGCCAGTTCCCGGTGGCCATCAGCTCACCGAACATGGCGTAGAGCCCCAGATTGATCCGCTGGATGATGACGAAACTGGGTGGGACGTTCGCGGATTTCTGGATGGTGGCGAACGGGCCGCTGGTGTCGAAGATCCGTCGCACCGTCTCTGATCCGAACTCCGGCGTGATCGTGTAGATGCCGTCCTCTTCCACGAAGTCGTAGAAGTGGCGGAGGTATTCGAAGACCTCATCGTCGGTGACGTCGAGTCCCGGGGGCAGCAGGCCGAGTCGCTCGACCGTGGCGCGGAACTTTGCCGGCACCGGGTCGATCACGATGTGCTTGATCATCTCGCCGAAGTCCTCGAGCTCGTTGGCGGTGAAGCGTTTCACCAGACCGAAGTCGAGGAAGGTCACGTGCCCGTTCGGGCGGAACAGGTAGTTCCCCGGATGCGGGTCGCCGTTGAACGCCGCCAGACCGAACAGGCTCCCGAACGCGAACCGGTACAGGGTCTCGGCTGCCAGATTTTTCTCTTCCTGCGACCAGGTGAGCACTTCGTTCCAGTGCACACCATCAGCGAGTTCGGTAGTCAGCACCTTGGCGCTCGAGAGCTCGTGGAACACCTCGGGCACATGGATGTAGGGATGGCCGAGATAGCAGTTGCGGAACAGGTCCTGATTGCGAGCTTCCTGCTCGTAGTCGAGTTCTTCGATGAGACGCTCACGAAGTTCGGCCACGATCGTCCGATGCTCGAGCCCGGGGAACAACTGGCCGAGTCCGGCGAACAGCAATCCGGCGTTGTCGAGGTCGGCGGCGATCGCTTCGGCGATGCCCGGGTACTGCACCTTGACCGCCACCGCCTGACCGTCGTGGGTCATGGCCCGGTGGACCTGTCCGATCGAAGCCGAGGCGATGGGAACCGGATCCCATTCGGCGAAGATGCGCTCCGGTGGTGCGCCGAGTTCGGCTTCGACAACCCCGGCCGCCAGCTGCGCGCTCATCGGTGGCGCGTTCTGCTGCAGTTGCGCCAGCACCGTGCGTACATGCTCGGGCAGGCCCTGATCGAGATAGCTCGCCATCTGCCCGACCTTCATGAGCGCGCCCTTCATATGTCCGAGGGTCTCGGCGATCTGCTCGGCGGTGCGCATCTCGAACTCGGTGTCGAGCTGTCGGCGTTCACCGGCATCGGCGAACACCCGGCGGGCCCGGTGGGCGGCGTAGGAACCTCCGGTACGCACGCCGAGCACGGCCAGCCGGGCGTTGCGACTGGCCCGCCGGCCGTGGCGCACCGGGCCATCGTCGCCACCCCCACGTCGGAACCGACGGATCGCAGCAGCGGCCAGCGCGAGACACGCCGATGCGGTCAGGAGGCGGAGCGCTCGGGTACGGGTCACGACTGCACGCTACGGGCCGGGGACGGGCCGAGGCTCAGTCGGGCCACGACCGGTAGCGTGAGCGACCGGAGGAGCAACCACATGATCATCACCACCACACAGGGCCAGATCGAGGGAATCGAGCGCAAGGGGACCTGGCAGTTCCGGGGAATCCCCTATGCCGCTGCGCCGGTCGGGGAGCGCCGGTTCATGGCGCCCGAGCCGCCGCGGCCCTGGGAGGGTGTGCGCTCCGGCGCCAACTTCGGCGCAATCTCGTGGCCCGAGCCGGGCGGTGTCACGGCGTTGCTCGGTGATGACGGCACGGGTGCCGATGAGGACTGCCTGTACCTCAATGTGTTCACACCGGACTGCGATGACGCCGCTCGACCCGTGATGGTCTGGATCCATGGCGGCAGTTTCGTCGGCGGCTCCGGCTCCACCCCGTGGTACGACGGCACCTCGCTCGCCACCCTCGGCGATGTCGTGGTCGTCACCATCAATTACCGCCTCGGTGCGCTCGGGTTCCTATGGCTCGGTGATCTCGACGACCGGTATCGCTCGAGTGGCATGAACGGCATCCTCGATCAGGCGGCGGCTCTTGCCTGGGTACACGAGAACATCGCCGCGTTCGGCGGCGATCCCGACAACGTCACGATCTTTGGCGAGTCTGCCGGAGCGATGAGCGTGTCCACATTGCTGGCCACGCCGGCGGCCCGTGGACTGTTCCATCGCGCCATCGCCCAGAGCGGAGCTGCCGAGCACGTTTCGTCGACAACAACAGCCGCCGGTGTCGCCGAAGCGATCATGGCTGATCTCGGTCTGTCCACCATCGACGAACTTCTCGCGGTGGCACCCGAGGCACTCGTTGCGGCGGGCGCACGGGTGGATGGTTTGGTCCACACCGAGCCGGGCCGCAGTGCGCATCGCACCGGTGCACTCGCCATGATCTTCCAACCAGTCATCGATGGTGAATGGCTGCCGGAGGACCCATTGGTGGCGGTGGCGCAAGGACGCGCCGCCGATGTTCCATTGCTCATCGGCACCAATCTCGACGAATGGCACCTGTTCCGTCTCATGGGATCCGATGTGCCCGATCACGATGAACTTCTTGCTCGTATGACGCGCGTGTTCGGCGATGGTGTCCGAGCCCATGAGAGCTACAGCGCCACCCGACCGGAAGCGACTCCGTCGGACCTCTGGAGCGCAGTGCTCACCGATGCCATCTTCCGCATTCCCGCCATCAGGCTGGTCGAGGCTCGCGAAAACGCAGCGAGTCAGACATTTCAGTATCTGTTCTCCTGGCCCAGTTCTGCATTCGATGGAGCCCTCGGTTCCTGTCACGCACTTGAGATCCCGTTCGTGTTCGGTGTGCTCGGCAACCCAGGGGCCGAGATGATCTTCGGCGGTGCAGCGAGCACCGAACTCGAGGAACTCGCACTGCAGATGCAACATGCATGGCTGGCGTTCGCCCGCACCGGCGACCCCGGCCACGACGGACTGCCGCACTGGCCGGTGGCGAACAGCACCGATCGACCGGCAATGCGGTTCGATCTCACCCGCGAACTCCTCCTTGATCACGATGGTGACGAGCGGGCGCTGTGGGACGGCATCTTGTGAGTTCCGACCCAGCGATCGTGCTGTTCTCGGGCGGTCTCGATTCCACCACTTGTCTGGCCATCGCTCGAGCTGAAGGATTCACCCCGATCGCGCTGAGCTTCCGCTACGGACAGCGCCACACCGTCGAACTGGACTGCGCCGCGTCATTGGCTGCTGCCGCCGGCGTGGAACACATCGTCTCCGATATCGATCTCGCGGCGTTCGGTGGCTCCGCGCTGGTCGACGACACCATTGCGGTTCCCAAGCACGCCGATCTCGACGCAGTCGCAGTCGACGCAGAAGCCGGTGGTTCGGTTAGTTCGGTCCCGGTCACCTACGTGCCGGCCCGCAACACGATCTTTCTCAGCATCGCCACGGCGGTGGCCGAGGTGCGCGGCGCCGATGACATCTTCATCGGGGTGAACGCCGTGGACTACTCCGGCTACCCGGATTGCCGGCCCGAGTTCATCGAGGCGTTCGCATCGATGGCGGCGCTCGCCACTCGCCGTGGCATCGAAGGTTCGCCATTGCGTATCCACACCCCGCTGATCGCACTGACCAAGGGCGAGATCATCTCGCTCGGGATCTCACTCGGCGTTGACTACAGCCGAACGTCGACCTGTTACGACCCCGGCGCCGATGGTGGGGCCTGTGGGCACTGCGACGCGTGTCTGCTGCGGGCGAAGGGTTTCGCCGATGCTGGCGTCGCCGACCCCACCCGCTA
>WLCQ01000079.1 GCA_009705225.1 Actinomycetota bacterium
GAAAGACCCCCAGTTTTGGCTGGGGGTCTTCTCGCGTGCCGAGAGATTCGGGAGGAGGAGCGAAGCGACGACGGTTCTCGTCGTCCGCTCCATGTGAAAGACCCCCAGTTTTGGCTGGGGGTCTTCTCGCGTCTTCCGCTACTTCCCCCTCCAGAGCTTCACCAACCGTTGAGGGAATCCTTCCGGAAATGAATCGGCGAGACTACCCTTCGGCGCGGTCGCCACCAAGCGCCACCGTCCACCGTGATCAACGGCGAAGAAACCCAGTTTGCCCGCCGTGTTCGGATTCGACGAGAGGATCTCTCCGATCCCGTAGAGCCCGGCGCATTTGACCCGGCCGATCGACTGGGAACCACGGGAGGGGGTGAGCACGGACTCGAACGCAGACACGCCACAGACCAGCTCGGGCTGTGTCCGTGGCGCTGGCTGCGCTCCTTGAAGGATGCGTTCGGCCTGGTTCCGCTGCTGAACGGCAAGCGCGGGTGGCTGGATCATCCCAGTGAACGCAGCGAGTTCAGCTGCCGTCGAGTTGAAACGCGAGAGGCGCCAGCCATCGCTATTTGTTTCGCGAGGTAGACGTGAATTGACGTTGAACGCAACGATGGCGATGAGTACCGAGCTGATGAGGGCCAGCCGGATTCGGGACCGCTGCTCGGGTCGACGTCGACGCCACCAGTGACGTATCGGACGAGGAATGAGCACTCGGGCGATGTCCCGCCGCCGTTCAATGCGGACTGGTGCACCTGCGCGCCATCGAGACCACCGATTCCGCCACGGTCCGGGAGTGCGACGGTTTGACTCGCGTTCGGTCCTCCGCCGGTCGAGCCTTCGTCGCCAGATGAGTATTCGGGTGCGCCAAGGTCCGGGAGCGAGTTGCCGTGCTTCGCGTTCCAGTCTTCGCTCGTCACTCTGTCGGCGCCGCAGGTTCCAACTCTTGACCCATGAGGTTGGAAGAAGGGTTCGTGGCTCACGTGATTCGATTCGCGCTATGCGGCGGGCCTGTCGGGCGTGCAACCTGCGCGCGAGCGACACTGAAACGTGCTGAAGCGTCGAGCGGTCATGGTCTTTCTTCGCGGCGTCTCGGCGCGACTGGCGACGGCCCCGGCGGGCAAGTCGGCGAAGGGCGGCTTCGTGCTTTGCTTCCCGACGGCGGTCATCCCGCTTCGTCCTGCGCCGGTACCGGGTGCGCCGCCACCGTGATACCAGTGGTTCTCTCGGCATCCCGAGACCGTTCGGAGGAGTTCCGCTCATCGGTGCATCGTTCCAGAGAGATGGCGTCGGTGGTTCCGACCTGACACGAAACTCTACCTTCGCGTGTCGGCGGCTTCTTACCGCCCGGAGCGGTCCGGGAACCCGGTATTCCTAGTCGGCGAGCTCGACAGCTCTGCGCCCGAGCGTGACTGGTTCTGCAGCAGTTGGTGCGCAGCACATTGCCTCGGCGTCGCCGCCGTCGCCCGCGCCCATTGAATCAGCGTCCGCGGTTTTCACGTACCACTCCCAGCGAACTTGGTCAGGATCAACCACCCAGGTCTCAACCTTCTCGGCGTAGCAACAGATGGTGTCGTCGACGCCGGTGGTCGACAGCCCGCTGGAACTGAGTCTGGCTTCGGCGGCCTCAACTGCGGCTGCATCATCGGTCTCGACACCGAGGTGGTTGATCGTGCCGCCCTCGGCGCCCTCGAAGAGAACCAGCTTCAGCGGGGGTTCGTCGATCGAGAAGTTGGCGTATCCGGGCTCGCGCTTGGCCGGCGCGGTGGCGAAGAGTTTCGAATAGAACTCGACCGCAGCATCGAGATCAGACACGTTGATGGCAAGTTGGATCCGAGACATGGCTGCTCCTTTGGGGAATGACCAACGGTACCGGACGCACCCCCGTAATCGTTGCGCCAGTTGAAGTGGGCAGGCTCCCTGCGGTGAATCGAGGCTGTGTCGATCGGGAAGCTCAGCGAGTCACGTGCGATAGGATTTACACTCCGCCACGACGTGAAAGGGCGTGGGAATGTCCCGCCAGGTTCATCGTTTCCTTGGTGCAGCGAGGTCTCACATGATCAAGGTCGCTGCGGTCCTGCTGCGTGAAGGTGTCCGGGTGAGCCCGAAAAAAATTCGAGTTGTGATTCGGGCGAGACCAGATCTTGATGACACGACAAGAATGCTTGTGGCGGAACTCGCAAAGCGGAAGATCAGCACTGTCGTGCTGACTGCGGGGCATGTTCGCCGGCCGACCTGGATGCCGCGCGAAGTGCGACTGCTCCGCGTCAGAAGCCTCCAAGCATTTGCGACCTACATGACATCAAGTCATGTCTTCTTCACGCACGGACTCTTCGGGTCGGTTCGGCCGCCGTCGAATCAGATTGTGGTGAACGTCTGGCACGGGATGCCTCTCAAGAGTATCGGCGCGGATATTGGTCACTCCGAATATCGGAGATTCACAGTCACCATCGCCACATCTGAGAGGTTCCGTGAGATTGTTGCCCGTAGCTTCGATGTGGATCCTTCCGCTGTGCTGCTGGCCGAACTACCCAGGAATGAGATGCTCACCAGGACTGCTTCGACGCGCCCTGTGCAGGGTCGCTATGTCGTCTGGCTGCCCACGTGGCGTTCGGCAGTTTTGAAGTCGACTCTTCACGTCGACGGAGATCCGCAGACTGGAGTTCCCGACAGTGACGAGCTGACCTCGCTGGTTGCGGAACTGGCAGCGCAGGGGGTGACCCTCGTGGCCAAGATCCATCCATTTTCAGATCCGAGCGAAAGTGATCGTTTCCGGAATGCGGGAGCGATGGTTCTCGACGAGACATGGTTAGCGGACAACGAGACGACGTTGTATGAGGTCTTGTCGGCGTCATCCGCACTCATGACCGACTACTCGTCGGTAGCAGTCGATTATCTCGTGACTGGTCGGCCGATCATTTTCGTCCATCGTGATCTCGACGCGTATCGCCAGTCACGTGGGCTCAATTTCACGAATGAAGAGCTGGCTTTGCTTGGTTCCACTGTTCTCGAGGGACCGGGTTTCGTCGAAGATGTGCTCCGCATTCTTGATGCCGCGGCACCAAGCTCCGAAGAGGCGAGAGAGTTGTTCCACTCGGTCGAGGGCAGCGGAGCCACCAGCAGACTCCTTGATCTATTGTCGCTGTGATGACGGCATCAGAGCCCGGGGCGCCTCGGAAGTTCGGCACCGCGATCACCTATGGGACCTACGACGTGTTCCATATCGGTCACCTTCGATTGTTCGAACGGTTGCGGGCGATCTCGGATCGACTGGTGGTGGCAGTATCCACCGACGAATTCAATGATCTGAAGGGGAAGAGCGCCCTTGTGCCATTCGAGGATCGAGCGCTCATCGTCGCCTCCCTGCGCTGTGTTGATGAAGTCATCCCGGAAAATTCCTGGGATCAAAAGATCGACGACATCAGGTCTCTCGGCGTCGATGTGTTCGGCATGGGCGACGACTGGGAGGGAAAGTTCGATCACCTCAAGCCCTACTGCGAGGTCGTCTACCTCCCGCGTACCCCGTTCGTCTCGTCCTCGGAGTTGAGGAAGTCGATCCGGTTGGACGACAACGGGAACCCTCGCGCTTTCTGAGTTCGCCCGCTCGGGTGCGCGTGCCTCGGAACCCAGTTGCCCTCCGCGGGAAGAGTTCCTTCAGCGAGTGGGTGCTTCGGGGAGAAGTTCGGTGAGCAGATGCAAGATGCGGCGTTCGATTTCGTCGCGGATGGGGCGGACCGAATCAACGCCCTGGCCGGCAGGATCGTCGAGTTTCCAATCCTCGTAGCGCTTGCCCGGGTAGAACGGGCAGGCATCGCCACAGCCCATGGTGATGACCACATCGGACGCCTCCACGGCGGCATCGGAGAGTTTCTTGGGAGTTGCGCCGGCCGCGCGTAGATCGATCCCGATTTCGTTCATCGCCTCGACAACTGCGGGATTGATGTCCTCGGCAGGAGCGGAACCAGCTGAGCGCACGATCACACGGTCGCCGCCATGGTGGGCGAGGAACGCTGCGGCCATCTGCGACCGTCCGGCGTTATGCACGCAGACGAACAAGACCTCTGGACAGCGGATGGACGAATCAGTCATTGGAGTTCTCCGAGTGGGGGAGTGGATAGAGGAGCTTGACCAGCCCGAACGCGAGACACATGCCGAGAAGTTGCATGACGATGAACATGGGTGCCGAGGACGGCGCAATTCCGGCGAAGGTGTCGGAAAGGGTCCGAGCGATGGTGACTGCCGGATTGGCGAAGCTGGTTGACGAGGTGAACCAATAGGCGCCGCAGATCCATGCGGCCACAGCGAACGGAACAACAGCTGCTCGTCCGCTACGAACGCAGCCTTGGATCACCAGGAGCAGCGTGACGGTGGCGACAACCTCCGAGATCCACAGTGCCGGTGAGGATCGGACATGGGTGGAGACATTGATGGCGGGTAGTTCGAACATGACGTTGGCGAGCATGGCACCGAGGCAGCCACCGATGGCCTGAGCGATGACGTAAAGACCCGTATCGCGGCTCGAGATTGAACCGAGCAGGCGATCGAGAAGCGTGACGATCGGATTGAAGTGCGCCCCGGATACTGCACCGAACATGAGGATGAGGCCAACGAGTGCGCCGGCGGTGGCGATCGAGTTCTCGAGAAGTTGCAGGCCGACATCGGTTGAGAGTTGTTGCGCCATGATCCCTGAGCCGATGACGGCCACGATCAACAGCGCGGTGCCGAGTCCTTCGGCGACGAGCCGACGAGTGAGGTCGAGTTGGAACGCTCCGGTGCCGGTTTCGACTTCATGGGCGAGCTCGGGAGCATCGGGAAGTTCGTGATTGTTCATGAGAGCGCCTCTACTGGTCGGAGAGTGGTTCGGAGGGTTTGGATTCGGTCGGTGAGTTGGGCCACGACCTCGTCGAATGCGGCGTTCGAACCGTCAGCGATCGGGTCAGGGATGGACCAATGCAGCCAGGACGGTTTCGTCTCGAGTTCTTCATGGGCGCGATCGCACACTGTGATCACGAGATCGGGAAGCGTGTCGATCGACGTGACAAGGCGTGGCTCGGCATTCGTGAGATCGAGCCCGGCTCGCTCGGCCGCCCGGATCGCGCCCTCGTCGACGGCGTGCGCCGGGTGTGTGCCTGCCGAACAACAGTCGCCACCAGTGATCGACCGCCAGAGGGCCTCTGCCAGTTGTGAGCGAGCGCTGTTCGCCGTGCAGATGAACAGGGGAGAATCAGCAAGTGGGACCTCGGCGATGATGAGTTCGTCGAGTGCGTCCCGGCGCAGATGCACATACCGACGTCGACCGTCCCCGCTGGATCGGAATCGCTCCGTGATCCCGACTGCTTCCAGAACGTCGAGATGGTGGGCGAGGAGGTTTGAGTCGAGTTCGAGGGTGCGACGAAGTTCGAGCGGTGATCGATCGCAGCAGCCGAGTGCCTCGACAATGCGCAGACGCATCGGGTCACCGAGTGCTGCGTGGCGCGCGGCGCGGGTCTCAAGGGTTTGCGGCGAGGGCACACGGCGACCTTGCCACCGAGATCAGGGTATGTCAACAACCATTGAGTTATTTGACCTCAGATCGATCCTCGCTAGACGGTGTGCACCGAGACCGGGTGCTTCCGGTAGGATTATTTTGTGGAAGGTTTTCAGAAAGCGCTAACTGCATTCGACAGTGATCACTCCCCGCAGGGGCGTGTCCTGCGTGCAGGGCTGAATCTGGTCGACACCGCTGGCGTTGACCGCGTCACGGTTGCCGCCATCCTCGACGAAGCGAAGGTGGCCCGCGGCACGGTCTACGCCCACTTCGGAGATGTCTTCGGCGTGTTCGCCACTGCGTGGTCGAAGTTGGGGGCTCCGTGGCTCAAGCTCATGATGACCGCCCCTGACGACGCGTCGATGCCGTCGAACTATCGCTCCGCGCTGGTCCAGATTCTCTGTGCGGCGCGGCGCGCCCCCGTTCTCAATGAGGTTGTCCGACCTGACGTGGAGCAGGTCTGGTCCACATTGGAACGAACTGGCTCCGGTTCGGAGATTCGCGCCATCTGGTTACTTCTCATGCGTCTCGCCAACGATCTCAGCATGCCGATCCTCCCCGAAGCGGTCATGCTCAATCCCTTGTTGAGCAGTGTCTCGGCCATGCCCGATGACTACGTCGATCGTTACCAGATGCAGGGCTCAATTTCGGATCTGGCGCAACTTCCGCCGGTCGTCTCGCCCTTCGAGGCGGAATCCGATGACATTACGCGCCGACTGATGAAAGCGGCGGTCGAGGTGGTTTCTTCATCGGGACTGGCGTCGGCATCGATGTTGCGGGTGTGTCGATCGGCACGACTCACCCCCGGAGCGGCCACGCCGAGATTCAAGGATCTCAGCGCACTCCATGACTATGCATTCAGTGTGTCGCTGGCCGATGTGGTCCGGCAGAATTCGGCTGTTGTCGCCCGAACCAAGGAACTTCCCATTTCCGACCAAGCGGCGGCGATCAGCGCATCGTCACTCGCTCCCCAACGGTCGCAGTGGCGTCGGTATCGGCAGGAATTCCACATAGCGTCTATGGCGAATCCGGAGCTTGCAGCCACGATGCGCGCTGCATTCACCTCGACCGATACGGCATCGTCCGCCGCCATCCGGGAAACCGGCGCACCTGAGTCTTTGATCTCGCTCATGGTGCTGTTCACCCACGTCACTGCTGCCGGGGTCGGAGCGGTTGATGACATCGGTCTTCCCCTCGCTCAGATCGACTATCGACCCGTCCTTCATTGGCTGCTCGAGTCAATGACCGGCGAACCGACCTATGGGGACGCTCAGAACTAGCGTCTAGTGGGTGGAGGCGACCGAGTCCGACCAGATGAAGTCCCGGTTCGAGCGTCGTTCGTTTGTTGACGGAAGCACCGTGCCAAAGGTGGTGCGCACACTTCGGTGGTTGGCATTGTTGCTGGGCATTGCCGTGGTCTGTGTGCTCATCGTGAAAATCCTCACCTGGGATTGGATGGCCGTCGGAGATTTCGGAACGCTTCGTTTACGCACGCTCGACGTCGGTACATCGCATACCCCTCTTGTCGGGATCTACTCGCGTTGGGGTTGGAACCATCCCGGTCCGATGTTGTTCATGTTCATGGCTCCCGCTCTTCGCCTCACCGGTGGCGCTGGACACGGACTGCTGCTCGGAGCACTGGCCATCAATGTGGCGGCTATCGCGTCGGTGACGGCTGTGGCGAAACGTGCCGGCAACGAGATGCTCGCGCTGGTCGCACTCGGAACCATCGTGCTGTGCCGCGCGCTCGGGACAGGTGAGCTGCTTGACCCCTGGAACCCGTACGCGCTGATCCTGGCGCTGTTCACTGCATTCATCGCAGGTTGGCGAGCATTGCTCGGAGATCGGGTCGCGGCTGTTGTGTTCGTGGTGGCGGCGAGCTTTGCTGTGCAATGCCACGTCGAGGTCGCGCTTACGGTGATCCTGCTCGCCGCTGTTGTTCTCGGCGCCCTCGGGGTCCGCGCTATTCGTGGAAGGGCATCGAAGCACGACCGCATGACGCTTGCTCTGGCGCTCGGAGTCGGTTTCGTCTGCTGGTTGCCGCCGATCATCGAACAGTTCACGGCTTCCGACGGCGGGAACCTGCGCGCTATTGCTTCGTTCGCCCTTCATGGCGGCGGCGATGTCAATGGCTGGCATGATGGCGCCCGCATCGTGTCCTGGTTCCTTGCGTCACCGTTCAATTGGCTCGGTGGTGACCTGCTCGTTCCGAAGGGTGGCATCTCGATCCCGATAGCGCTGGTTGCTCTTGTCGGCGCAACTGCATGGGCCGCCCATCGCCGGTACCTGTCGGAATTGGCGGTGTGCGCGGTGGCGCTCCTTGGTGTTGTCACTGCGTTCGTCGCGTGCTCGCGTATCTCAGGTGTGGCCTTCCCATATCTCTACCGCTGGGTTCTTGCTGTTGCCGTTGTGGTCTGGATCGCCATTGGAGCGGTGGCGCTGCGCGAACTTCGCGAGCGGTTCGAGTGGGCGCAATGGTCCGAGGCCGTGCTCTGGGCGATCACCTCGGTGCTGCTCATCATCACGCTCGCGCAGGGACCGAACCTCACGGCATTGAAGGGGAGCGATACCGCGCTGCGAAAGTTCGATTCCCTGGTCGAACCGACACTTGCCGCGCTGCGTGAATTGCCGCCACCGACACTCCTTACGGTGACGGCCAGCGGTGTCGATGGTTCGTTCGCTATCGACATGTTGCAGCGGGCGCCCGATGAGGGGCTCGATGTCCGATTCGACTCCGAGCGGGCATTCATCTTCGGCACACAGCGCACGATCGATCCGGCGCGAGCGAACAGTGAACTGGTTCTCGCCGAAGGTGCATCGCGGGACACCTACATCAACGATCCCCGGTACCAACTTGTTGGCGAGTTCGATCCGCTCAGCCCGGAGGAGCGCTCTGAGTACGAGCGGCTCGACGCCATTGACTGGAGTGCCCGCACCGACGGGCCGACGAATCCCGGAGACGAGTATCGGCGTTATCGCCAACTCGCAGAGGACTTCGAGTACCTCGCAGTGTTCGTGAGCGATCAGCCGCTCGCGCCCACCGGAGGCTGAAACAGCGCCACCACATCGGTCTTCACGACCTTGCCCATTGCGTTGCGGGGAAGATCTTCAACGAGTAACAGTCGACTTGGAATCTTGGGGGTGGACAGCCGTTCACGACCCCAGTCGCGCAGTTCGGTGATCGTGAACTCCGCGTCGCTGTCCTTCGCAACGATGGCGATCGCCACCCGCTGACCCCATTCGGGATCATCAAGCCCGACCACCGCGCATTCAGCGATTCCCGGGTGCTCACGGAATGTTTCCTCGATCTCGAGCGCCGAGACTTTCTCACCACCAGTCTTGAGGATGTCGATCGAGGCCCGGCCCAGCAGCCGATAGCCGCCTTCGTCGAGCACAGCGACATCGCCGGTGCAGAACCAGTCGTCGACGAACGACGACGAAGTTTCCTCGGGGCGGTTCCAGTACCGATCGAACACCTGGGGCCCGCGGATGAGTAGCTGCCCCTCCTCGTCGATCTTGGCTTCGACCCCCGGGAACGGCCAACCGACATGGCCGGGAGTGCGCTGATCGATGGTGTTCGACAGCGCCATGCCCAACTCGGTCATGCCGTAACGCTCGAGGAGCACGTGGCCGGTGAGTTCCTGCCATCGCTCGAGCACGGACACCGGCAGCGCCGCCGAACCCGACACCATGAGCCGCAGACGGCGGGCGCCATCGGACCATCGGGTGCGAGTCGAGGTGTCTGCTGCTTCCCATGCGGAGATGAGCCGGGAGTACACGGTGGGCACTGCCATGAAGAGCGTGAGATCGCCGGAGGCCATGCGGTCCCAGACGCGAATTGCATCAAAACTGCCCGGCGATTCGCAGTGCGCACCGACCCAGAGGGGAGTGAGCGTGACATTCACGAGACCGTGCACGTGGTGAAGTGGAAGTACACAGAGGATCCGGTCATCGGCGGTCCACCGCCACGCGTCGGCCATACCCGACATCTGGGCAGCGAGCGATGAATGGGTATGCACCACACCTTTCGGGCGACCAGTGGTACCGGAGGTGTAGATGATGAGCGCATCATCGGAATCGGCCGGTGACGGTCGGGGAGCCGTTGACCGAGCGAGCGCATCGGTGACGATCAGTCGGCAGTCTGCGGCGGTGGCCAGCGAGACGGCTAGTCCTTCGAGCGAGGCTGAGGCGATGACCGTTGAGCATCGGGAGTCCGAGATCACATAGGCCAACTCGGGCGCCGGATGGTCGGGATGGAGGGGCACCGCAATGGCTCCCGCCCACCACACCGCCAGGATCGCACTGGTGAAGTCGCGCCCCGGTTGGCACAGAATGGCAATGCGCTCTCCATGTCGGTCGCGATTGGGGGCGCACAATTGCTCACACAGCCCGAGCGAGCGTTCGATGAGCGAGAGGTAGCTGAGCGAACCATCACGATCGAGCAGCGCAACACGGTCGGTAAACGTGGCGAGACGGTCGAGGAGCACACTTCGACGATATCGGTGCCGCTGGGGTGGCACGATTGGGTGTCCACGGATCGTCCGTGGCCAGTGTTCCGAATGTGAGTCCCCGTGCTCGAGATCTCCGACGTCGATCGCATCCGCACCATCACCCTCAACCGGCCCGAAGCGCTGAACTCGTTCAACGAAGCGCTCTACGACGCAGCCTCCGAGGCGCTCATCGCCGCTGCTGCTGATCGCAGTGTTGCCGTGGTGGTCATCACCGGCACCGGCCGAGCGTTCTCTGCGGGCCAGGACGTCGTCGAGATGGCCCAGCGCAACACCGGCGGGATTGCGAACGGGGTGCACGGATTCCCCGGGTTCGTGGATCAGTTGGTGGAGTTTCCCAAGCCGCTCATCTGTGCCGTCAACGGGCTTGCTCTCGGTATCGGGGCAACCATGTTGGCGTTGTCTGATCTTGTCTTCATGTCAACCGAGGCTCGGGTGCGCTGTCCGTTCACCGATCTGGCGGTGGCTCCTGAGGCCGCCAGTAGCTACACGTTCCCAATGCTGCTGGGCCGCCACAACGCCACATGGGCGCTCATGAGTTCCGAATGGCTCTCAGCTGCTGACTGTCTGCAGATGGGCCTGGCCTGGCGAGTGACCGAGCCCGACGAGTTGTTGGCTGAGACCATGCGCCACGCCCGGGTGCTGGCCGGCAAGTCCATCTCCTCGCTCATGGAGAGCAAGCGCACGATCATCGAATCCATCCGTGGCCCGATCGCCGCAGCCCGTGAACGGGAGAACGCCGCGTTCGCCAAGCTCATGGGAACTCCCGCCAACATCGAAGCCCTCTCGGCGCTCGCAGAGCGGCGAACCCCCGATTTCGCGGCGATCGATCTGCTCGAGGACTGAGTTTCCGGGCAATTCGGCGATTCTTCCCGGATTCTCACCTTCGTCCTGTTCACTTCTTACACACGAGGACGATTCTGTGGATGTCCCCAACCGGACAGCAACCCCCACCGAAGTTCCTCAGCGAAGTTCCTCACCCAAGGAGAAACCCATGAACAAGAAGCTCACCGCTCTCGGAGTCACCGCCGGCCTCGCCGCTGGTGGCCTCGGCGGTCTCATCCTCGCCGTGCCCGCAATCTCGGGGGCGCAGACCTCCACCACTCAGTCGGCCGACGCTTCGGCGCTTTCGGCTCCTGCGGGCACGCCCGCCGATCGGCCTGATCCGGCCACCCACATCGCCGATGTGCTCAAGC
>WLCQ01000008.1 GCA_009705225.1 Actinomycetota bacterium
CCGCCCTAGCAACCAGGATGATCACCACCCACGCCCCACAGGCGTGACCCCGAGCACACACCCCGACACCGCCATGAGCTGGGCTGGACCTCCGGCAGCCCTGGGCGGGAGTTGCCGGGAGATTCATGCCTGCGCGTCGGCAAGACTCTTAGGGTGCCCACCGGAACCCCCTCCAAGAGCGCCCTGACGATCGAGCTCGCCGCTCAGCAATCGGCGCGTATCGCCGAGTTGCTCAGAGACGGCTTCAACCTGCCTGCGCGGCGTGCCTCCACTTCCGCCGACATCAGGGACGACGATCGGCTTCCGGCGCTGCTCCTGGCCATCGACCTTCACCGGGTGGCGAGTCCCCTGGCCCAACACCCGGAACTGTTCGAGTCCGCCCCCGGGACTTCCCGGGGAATCCGCGGCATGCACCTCGCCGCATCTCGCGATGCCCTCGGACTGGTGGCCCAAACCTCGTCCGCGTGTGCCCACCTGAGCCGCGCCGGTATCCGGAGTCTGGTGATGAAGGGTGTGGGCATGGCGGCGGTACAGGGACGGACTCCCAGTGCACGAGGTAGCGGCGATCTCGATCTCTGGGTCCATGTCGACGACGTGATCCAAACGGTCGAACACCTGGCGACGATCGGTTATCAGCCGGAGGATCCCGCTGCGGTGGAACTCGTCGGTTCGGCGTCGCGCCGCGGGCGGATCTACCGATGGATCACTCCCGAGATCACGCTCCTCCACAATGAGTTGAAGCCGATCGATCTGCATTTCCGACTGCTGCGGAGCACCACGCACGTGCCGATCACGTTCGACGAGGCGTGGGAGAGTTCCGTCCTCATTCCCGGCACCGACGGCCACGGCCGCACGCTGTGCGCCGAGCACGCGCTCAGACATGCGGCCGCGCACGCAACGAAGGACTGCTGGGACACGCTCCGCCATGTCGTCGATATCGTGCACCTCGCGCGAATGATCGGGGACGATGCGCTCGGGAGACTTTGCGTCTCCGACCCTTCCGTCGACCTCGCAGTGGTGGTGGCGTCAAACCTCGACCCCGGACTCACTCGCCACACAACCTCCTCTCGGCGCACACACCGCCGTGCCCGCGTCGCATGGAAGATGTGCCTGTCGCTCTCCAAGCGACCCCAGTCGATCGCCCTCCAAACCGGTTGGGCGAATATCCGATCCCGCTCTGAGGTCATGGTGTGGCAGGTGCGAACCGCTCCCGATCTCGGGACGGCCCTGCACCCACTCATCGAGGCCCCAGTGTCCATGCGAGCACTCACCGACCCGGCTCCGCTACCCCTCGGCATCATGCGCGACATCCTCAACCGAGCGAAGGAGACCCGCCGATGACTGCCGCTGACAGCGCCTCCTCGAGCGCACTGCCACCCACAACCCGCACGCTGCCCGTACATCTGCGACGGGTGCTCGTCCTCGACGCAGGCCCGATTGCTCCGATGGAGACTGCTGGCGACCGAGCGATCGCCGATCTGCTCGATTCGCTCGTGGCGATCGGGGCGAAGGTCCACTTCCACGGACTCGGCTCCAGAGGGCCCGACGATCTCGAACTGCTCAGGGCCATTCGCGGGCGCTCGCCGATGATCACCGCCACCAGCGAGAACCCTTCAATTGATGACTTGCTCGCCGGTGGAGATTTCGATGTGGTCATCGCCAGCCGACCCGGCACCGCGCTCGCCGTATCCGCCGCCCTCCGGCGCCACCCCGAGTTACTGCGCATCTACTGGGGCCACGACATCCATTCGATGCGTCTCTCCGCGCAGAACGCTCTGCTCGGAGTTCCCGAGGACCACCGCACCCGGATCACTGCTCTCGCCGAGCGCACCAACTGGTCGACCTTCGACTGTTCGGTCTACCCAGCGCAATTCGAAGCCGACCATGTTCATTCGATCCTCGGCGACGATCGGGCGGTCGCATTTCCGTACTACCGCCTCACCGATCTTGATCTCCCACAGCAGGTGCCGCCACATGCCGGGCGCCGTGGTCTGCTCATGGTCGGACTCGGTGCACATGCGCCGAACGCCGATGCCGCCGTATGGATGGTTGACGAAATCCTTCCGCTCATCGAAAGCGCATCGTCATCGCTCACCATCGTCGGTCGATGGGAACCCGAACTGCGGGAGCGACTCGCACACCCGGCGGTCACCTTCACCGGCTTGGTTTCCGATGACGAACTCCGAGCGTTGCACCTCCAGCATCTATGCCTGATCGCGCCGTTGCGATTCGGCGGCGGTACCCGCAGGAAACTCGTTGGCTCCATGGGCTTCGGGCTACCGGTGGTCACAACACCGGAAGGGCTCCGCGGACTTCTCGTGCGCGACGGCATCGACGGATCCGACGGGATCAGCGTCGGAGGCGATCCCACCGAACTGGCCACTGCCGTGCACCAACTCATGGATGATGCCTCATGGTGGAGTTCGCTCTCGCACGCCGCCCAACGAGCCGCAGGCTGGACCTACGGGTCTGACGCCTATGATCGGTCTCTGATCGACCTGCTTATGCGCAGCGATGATCGCCGCACTGCGCTTCGCTGAACCTGTGGTTCTCGGAGGTCGCCCCTCGGACAAGGACTACCTACATGCTCGATGAGATCTACACACTGCGAACTCCCAATGTCGTGAGTGACGAAGTGGGTGGGGAGACCCTCGCGATCAACCTCGATACCGGCGCCTATTACGTGATTGCGCCATCGGCGCTGCCCGTTTGGCGAGCGATCAGCAATGGGATTCGACCGAGCGCACTTCTGGACGATGCTGATGACAAGCGCTCTGCTGCACTCAGCGCGTTCGTCGAACAGGTCATCGCCGCCGGATTGGTGACGGCCAGCGACATCGAGAGCACCGTGGATAGCTCTATCGAGTGGAACGCCGACGGGTTGCTCCTTCAGGAGTTCACCGACATGGCCGACCTTCTTGGTCTCGACCCCATCCACGATGCAGACGAAGTGGTCGGCTGGCCTTCCGCCAACCGGCCGGACTGAACCTCCGGGAAACAATGACCGACGCAAATCTCTCTGCGTGGATCCGTTCAGCGCATGAGGCGCTCAAGTCGCAGTCGATCGAGTGCGCTGGCGCCGCGTGGGGTCCCGTTCGCCTGCGCCATCGGACCACGAGCCCCGGGTGGTTCTCCGGCTTCGACCGCGCCTGGGCGCGGCCTCTTGGTACGGCGACCGATGGAGCGACCGATGGAGTGACCATCGATCTCATCACTGCTCCGATACGTGACCTTCCAGCATCAATCACTCCGCCGGCGATCACCCATGGCCGCCTCGGCGCGCGCGGTGAGGTCATCGACGCCCCCGACGAAGGAGTGCTGCTGGTCTGGGGTCAACATTCGGGCGAAATCATCGGTTGGGACCTCGAATCTTCACTGGCGATCTGCCTCAGGATGGAGCCGCCCAACGGCTACGAGGTAGTCAGCCCCCTGCGATCGCTTGTCCATTGGTCGACGATTCGCTCCGGCGGTGTGCTCATGCATGGCGCTTCGGTGGGCATCGCTCGCTCCGACGAGGGACCCGGTCGGGGCCTATTGCTCGTCGGCGAGGCCGGCTACGGCAAATCCACCTCGACACTCGCCTGCCTCGAGCGCGGCTGGATCACCTGTGGCGATGACGCTGTCGCGCTCTTCGCCGATGATCGAGGTTGGCGCGCCCACGCCGTCTACGGAGCGGTCAAGACCAAGCTCGATGCCGAGGTGAACCCCGCCGATGTTCCCGACGCCGTCACCTGGGAGATCGCTGGGACGAAACGAGCACACCTGCTCACCTCTACCGACGAACAGCACCTCGTCAAAGAGATGGCACTCGACGGAATCGTGCTGCTCGATCCCGATGCTGATCCTGACGAGCCCTGGCGGGAAACCTCCCCTGCCCATATCCGTACCGCCGCTGCCCCTTCGAGCGCGCTCCCGCTGCCTTATTGCCGCACCGAGATCCTCGGGCGAATCGGCCAGGCCGCACATGACCTTCATGGTTTCGTGCTGCCCCGCCGACGCACGCTGGCACAAACGGTCGAGGACCTCGATGCCATCCGAGTGGCATGCCATCCGCGAGTGAGCGTCATCCTGCCGGTCTACCGCGGCGCCGCATTCGTGACCGATGCAATAAACAGCGTCCTCAACCAGCGGCGCGGCAGGTTCGAGATCATCGTGGTCGACGATGCTTCCCCCGATGATTCCGTCGAGCTCATCGAAGAACTCCGCCCGCAGATCGAGCAAGGTGGTCACCGACTCGTCGTCGTTCACCACGCAACCAACCTCGGAGTCACCGCAGCACGCAACAGCGGTCTGCGGGCCTGCACGGAACCGTTCATTGCGTTCCTTGATCAAGATGACATCTGGAGCCCTTCACACACCGAGATCCTCACCGCTATCGCCGCACGGGACGATGCCTTGGTGGCCATAGGTGGTGTCGCCTTCGAGGACCTTGGTTCCGAACACGCAAGAACCTGGATGCGCTCCGAATGGTTCGCTGGTGACCACACCGGACATGTCCTCGGAGCGATGCTCGTGCACCGAGACGTCATCGGGGAGATCGGCGAATTCGACGAACGACTCACAGCGGCCGCTGACGACGTCGATTGGATCATGCGACTACGCGACGCAGGAATCCCAACGACGACCTCCGCCGACGTCGTGCTCACCCGACGAATCCATGACACGAACCAGACCGCCTCACTCGGTTCCGATTCAAGTGATCTCCTGCGAACCGTCCGAGCCCACCTAGACCGAGCGCGCCGCGCCACTGACTCCACGCCCCTCCCTGTTGTCGACGTGGTGATCCCCATCCACAACCGCGTCGAATACCTGCGTGCCGCCGTCGACTCCGCACGCTCGCAGGAACAGGTCTCGGTACGGATCTTTGTGGTCGACGACGGCAGTTCTGAAGACGTAGCCGGCGAAGTGGCGTCCTGGCACTACCCGGAGGTGAACCTCATCACCCACGCTCACCAACGAGGGATCGGGGCAGCCCGTAACTCCGGAGCCAAGGCCGGAACCTCGCCATGGATCTCCTTCCTCGACGGCGATGACCTCTGGTTCCCGGGCCGGTCACGAGCCCTGATCGACGTAATCGAATCCTCGACCGAGGCGCGAAGTCTCGCCCACGGCCACGTCGCTCTTTTCGGCGATGAGCAGGGCCTCGCAGCAATCGAGGAGTTCTCCGTGGCCGATGCGCCGCCATCGCTGCTGCCCGGTGGGGTGCTGCTGCGCCGGTCTGTCTTCGAGCAGATCGGCCTTTTCCCCGAGGATCTGCAGATGGGCGAGTTCATCGAGTGGGCCGCTCGGGCGCGATCGCTCGGGGTCGTCGAACTGAGCATTGCGCGGATCACCCTTCTGCGCAGAGTGCACGAGCGCAGCACCACACGGGAACAATCCGTGCATACCAGCGACTACCTGAAAGTCGTGGCGCGGGCACGCGCCGCACAGAGAACGTTGCCCGGCGAGCCCAACTGATGGCGACCGTCGCCGATCCGTCAGAGGAGCAGATTCTCCGCTCGGCGGTGGAATTAATTCTCGACCCATCCTTCTCGCCGGCCAACCTCGACGAACAGCTCGGACGCATCGATCCCGAGCTTGCGAGCTTCGCGACCTGGCGGGCCCTCACGACCCTCGAGCGTTTCCTTCCCGCCGATACGCCGTGGAGCGTCAGAGTCCGGAGTCTGCGACGACGCAGTTTCTACGCCCATTCAATCGCGCTCGAAGCCGCTGCTCGTGTCTCCCAGCAACTGGCGCTCACCGGGACCGAGCATGCGCTGTACGGAGACCTCGCGCTCGCCCTACGCCACCCGAATCCCGGAGATCGTCCGGTGCATGCAGTGGTGTTCACCATCGCCGAGGATGCCGACACCAGTGTGATCGGTAATGCACTCGCGTCATTCCCCAAGATCATGGTCGACCATGTCGATGCGCATCGCATCACGGGGCGAATCGAAGGGATCGAACTACGCATCGAGAAGGGCTGGCTCCCGTGTCCGTGGTATCGGCGGGTCCCGCTCACCAACCAGCTCATCGAGCGGCCGGAATCCAACCCCTCCACCGACCAGCCGATACCCCTTCTCGCCGACGCCGCCGAGATCATTCGACTCCTTGAATTGGGCGGATCAGGCGCAACCGATCGGACTTGGCCGCTCGACATCGCTCGACTCGAGGCAAGCGACGCTCCCCGTCTCGCTGCCGAACTCGGGCGTACGGCGTTTCTCATTGATCAATGGGAGAGCGCCACGGACCTCGGGTTATTCCAAACTGTTCCCGCACCGAAGCTCCGAGGCACTCCAGGCGAGTGGCTCAAGCGGGCCACAACCAGTCGACATCGTTCGATCAGACGATCAGCGAGAGTCGCCGTTGGCCTGTTGGGCGAGCACCCGCGTCATCGATGAAGCATGTAGCTGACCCTGAGTCCACTAACACCTGTGCCCGGGCGAAGATCGCCACCAAGACGAACTAGTGGTCGGTGGGTCGCAGCGGCTTCACATTCTCGATATGCCAAAGCATCTCGAGACAGGCCTCGGCGGCCGACATCGGGACAGATGGTCGAGCCGGAGAACGGCGCGCCCGCCGGTACCAACCAGGCATGCGGCCGATCGAAGGAACCGCGAACGCTGCCACCTCACAGGTATCAACCATCCAGTGAGGCAGAGAACTCGCATGGAGTTTGTCGGCCACCCGACACTGCTGCTCCCAGATGCGTTTCCGAACTTTCCACGTCAGCGGCAGTGCCGTCGAACGGTTCGTTGCCTCTGGATCGTCGAAGTCGAAGTCCTCGAACTCAGACTCGAAATCGGCCTCCGACGCTGTCTCATCCTCTGATCCGGCCGCCAACGAAGCCGTTTCTTTGCCCCCCATGAGGTTGCCGACGCGATAGCGATGTGCCCGAAGGCGCATATCGGCGATGGTGGTCGGATGACGATGGACCACCCGGGCGCTTCGAGTCATAGCGACTTCGTAACCCGCCTCACCCAATCGGTCGCAGAGATCGAAATCCTCGCCGCCGGCGAGCAAGAAGTTCTGGTCGAAACCGCCGACAGCCTCAAGGGCGCTGCGGCGAAATGCCGCATTGGCGGTGATAAGACGCCAACCGTGATCGCCCTTCTGATGCTCCAGATGGATCTGATCGGTCATCATCCGCGAGACCGGATTGCTGGCATGAACTGGATCGACGCGGCCGCCAACACCGCCTGCATCGGGATGCGCCATGAACCAACGCCGAAGGTCGTCGAGCCAGTTCAACTCGACAATGACATCATCATCGAGGAATGCGATGACCTCGCCAGATGCGCGTCGCCAACCGATGTTGCGAGCAGTCGCGGGGCCGGCGCGCTCGGTGCTGATGAAAGTAACCGGACGGTCGTACACCGAATTTTCGATCATCTTCGGATGCTTGGCGCCGTCGAGAACAACGATGACCTCGATGGTCTCACCCGGCAGCAGGTTGTCGTGAACCGACGTGATGCACTGATTGAGCCATGCCCATCGACCACCACCAGTGGGGATGACCACACTGAAGGTCGGAGCATCCGCTCCCTGCGTCGGGGCGGTCATCGGTTCCACTCCGAGAGGTCGCGCCCCAGCAGCACTCCGAGGGCATCGTTATACGGCCGGTAGTATTCGACCAACCCCATCCGCGTGAATCGATTCATGCTCGGCGCTGGGTTCGGGCGTTGCGTGATACGTGTGATACGAGCGCCGAGGGGGTGATTCGCCTTTTTGATCCGTACCACCATTCGCCTTCCCACTGGCGGAAGAATGCTGTTCTGGTTGCTGTTGTCTTGCGGCAATTTCTTCAGCAGAGGCCTGACTCCGAGGAACTCCTGAACTGTTGCGAGTGTCTCGGCGGGTTCCCCGACAAGATCATCGAACAGCAGGACGAGCAACTGAGCGGGATCAACACCAAGATCAAAATATCGCTGCAGTTGGTTGACGTAGTGCCCGTAAACGATGTTGGCGCCGACCATCGGTTGCGCAGCACCACGGGCAGAGATCTGGCCGTCGAGGAAGGCTTCGAACGTGGGATAGACCTGACCGGCTCGCTGCGAGTGCCAATAGGAGGAATAGAGACGGTCCACTGGGTTGCGGAGTATGGCGATGAGTTTCGCGCCCGGCGCGAACTTCGCGATCTGCCTCGCGGCTGCGGGGATCAAGAGGTACTCGGGAGTAGCCTCTCCAATGAGTCGTTCGCCCGACCATCCGGAGAAGAAGTCCCGGTAGCCCTCGCCACCGATTTCTTCGTCGGGAACCTTCCCGAAATGCTGGGCCTCCTTCGCATCAGGAAGGTAGATCTCCGGATGACGCTTGAGCGCCGATGCGAGCGAACTCGTGCCGGACTTCTGAGCTCCGATGATCAGGAAATCGGGCCGGAACGGAACCGCCAGCCGATCGTCCACGGCAGTAACGGCGGAGTTCACTCCAAGGCTTTGCTTCTCGACTGACATACCCCCATTGTGGTGCATCCGAAGCACACAATGCGACGGCGGCTCGGAGGCTGCGGCAGCCGGAGCATTAGGATCCGTATCCTTTCACTCCGAAGGTTCCCATGACCGATTTCAACCCCGATGACGAACGACCCGACGTCCCTCCGCCCGAATTGCGCTATCGCCGACGTGTGGGACTCAGGAGTGCTGCTTCGCAACTGTGGGCGGCCCGCGGGATGGTGGAGTCCTCAGCCCAGCGGGCCCTGCGCAGCCGGTATCAGCGAAATCTCCTCGGACCGCTCTGGGTGCTCATCAGCCCCATCGCCTACCTGCTCGTCTTCACGACGTTCCTCCGTCGAGTCGTCCAGATCGACACCGGCGGCGTGCCGTACCCGCTATTCATCTACACCGCCATGGTTCCCTGGCAGTTCTTCACGGCTGCGTTGAACAACGGATCGACATCGATCGTGTCGAATCTCGCGCTCATCCGGAAATTCAGAGCCCCCTCAGAGGTCTACCCGATCGCCATGGTGGTGGTCGCAGCGATCGATGCTGTCGTCGTCGCTCTTGTACTCCCTGTGTTCTTCATCTTCAGCGGCAAGTGGCCGACTCTTACCATCTTGTGGATACCGCTCATTTTGCTCATCGAACTCGTTGTGATCATGGCTCCGGTCCTCCTTCTCAGCGCCCTCATGCCATATCTCCGCGATCTTCGGCAGTTCGTGCCGCTCGCGCTCCAGATCGGCTTCCTGTGCACACCGATCGCCTATAGCGTCGACTCCATCCCCAAAGGATCGAGAGTCTGGTTGAGCATTGTCAATCCAATGATTCCGGTGGTCGACAGTTTCCGTCGATGCTTGGTCTACGGAAGAAGCCCCGATTGGGGACTGCTCGGCGTGGGACTGCTTTCGGCCTCCGCGCTCTTCGTCGTCGGTTACTTCGCCTTCCGCAGGCTCGAAGTGGGATTCGCTGATGTCGCCTGACGCGCTCGCTCCCGGAAGCGTACGGATCGACCACCTCTGGAAGCGGTTCCGGATTGATGATCCACCCCAGCGATACGGCGTCGCAGAAATGCGGCGGCTGAAGAAGTTGCTTGCCGGCGACCACCTCAGCGGTTGGCGATGGGTATTGCGCGATATTTCCCTGCAGGTCGAACCCGGCGAGACCCTCGGATTCGTGGGCATCAACGGTTCCGGGAAATCAACGCTCCTCAAGATCGCCGCCGGCCTGGTCCACCCCTACGCCGGGTCGGCAACGAGCAGTGGACGAATCGGATCTCTCATGGATGTGCAGGCCGGTATCCAGAGCGATCTCACCGGCCGCGAGAACGTGCTGCTCTACGGCCGGATGCTTGGCTACTCGATGCGCCAGATGCGGGAGATCGCCGACGAAATCATCGAGTTCGCTGGCATCGAGGATGCCGTCGATCGTCTGGTGAAGCACTACTCGTCCGGAATGAGCGTTCGACTTGGATTCTCGATTGCTTCGCACCTCGAGCCCGACATCCTCATCGTCGATGAAGCACTCGCCGTCGGTGACGCCGATTTCCGACTCAAGTGCATGAAGCGAATGCGAGAGGTGGTGGATGGCGGCACCACACTGCTCTACGTCTCGCACGGTCTCGAATCCATCCAGGCCATGTGCAAGAAGGCTGTGTGGCTCGATGGCGGCGTGATTCGTTCGGCAGGTACATCAGCCGATGTCGTTGCCGCCTACCGAGAAGCCACGATGGGGGCAATCATCGATTCCGATGAGGAGGTCGTGCTCGAAGCCGAAGCCGAGCGCGGCGTCGGCTACTCAAAAACCGGCGGTTCAAAGAACATCTCGTTGTTTGTGGCATCACGGACCGAGCGCGCAGCGGAGATCACCATCGGCTTGAGTCTCGGGGAAGTGGACCCGTTCGTCACGATGAACCACCACGTGCAACTCAAGCCCGGCCCGAACCACTTCACGCTCACGATGCACGATCTGCCGCTTGCGCAATCGCGACTGCGCCTCTGGGCCACTGTCAACGATTCTGCAGGCATCGCGTTGTGCTCATGGCAGCCACTGCTCTGGTTCCGGGTGATGGGGGACGAACTCCCGCCACCGCCCCGTGGAGTTTCAAGGATGGCCCCGATCTGGATCCGATCGAGCCTGGCGCCCGTTTCCTGAGCGTCACGGCTGGTCGCGCTATTCGCCAGCCAGGTCCCGGGCAGAACAGACCACGAAGTTTTCGCTGTCCCTCCCCCCAATGATCGACGGGGTCACGATCTGTTGTTGCTCCGAACCGCATCCCGCGGGAATGTTCTCGATGGAACTCACGATGAGGACCTGCGCCCCAGTTCGCCGCTCGAGCTTGCGCGCCTGCTGGCGCACCCGATCCGAGGGCAGCACGCTCCAGTTGGGTTGACTCCACACCACATAGGTGAACGGTTCTCCTTCAGCGCGCATGTACGCCGGCACATCCAATCGAATCGCCACGGAACTGCACTGCGGAGCATCCACGACACACAAAACGACCGCCGGCCCATGAATCTGAGTTGCGAGTAGCTCTGCTGCGCGCCGGGCCCCCGAGAATGGTTCTCTGATATCGACGGCGGTTGCCCAGAGACCTCCGCCCAGCGAACCAAGCAGCACCACCGCAATAGCGGCCTTCGCGAGTAGCGGGAATCTGCTGCGATGCTCATACGGAATGGCTCTGCGATCACCAGAAGCGAACCAGACAGCGGCGAGCCCGGCCACCCAGAGTACGGAGATGAACCGAGGAGCAATGATCCGATCGGTCGCCAGCACGAGGAGACTGACGCCCACAAGGGACAGGACCCAGAATGTGCGGGCCGATCGTGAGCGACGCACGAAGATCAGCAGGACAACCGCTACAGCGAAGCCAATGTACGACTTGTCAGGAACGACGAAGGTGCCCCAGAACTGCCCAACCGGTCGGGGCATCGGCACCGCAGCCTTCATCGGCATGAGCAGAACGTTGCCGACTCTCGCCCGAAACGTCTGCGCGAGCGGACTCTCCAGTCCGACGTTCGATGACCAAGCGGTGTAGATGATTGCGGCCGCGCCAAGACCGGCACACACGCCGAGCGCCCCGCGAGAGCTCCGGGCCCAAAACGGCGAAGCGAACAACCGACCACCCCAGAGCGCAATCGCAAGACCGACAGCGATGGGAATGGCGAGCGCATGAGTGCCGAGCAGCAGAAGGATGAGGAGACCCAGCACCCAATTCGGCGCGTGTCGACGCTCGGCGAACCCCATGGTGAGCAACACGAGCAGGAGTACCAACCCATAACTACGGCTGATGGCCGTGAGTTCGAAGAGCGGGAAATAGCCGAACGCCAGCAGCACACGCGCACCGAACGATACCGGGAGGTTCCGCAGGATCAGCCAAGCCGAGGAAGCACCGACCGTGAGCGAAGCAACCTTCAGCCAGACGATCGATGGCGAGATCTTGGCAAGGGGCCAGAGGATCAGGTACCAGAGTGGCGGGTGCCCCTCACCCCGAAGCCGCTCCAGGACCTGCAAAGGATTCGCCGCGGATCGAACGATCGCCCAGGCCTGTAGTTCGTCTCGCCACGGCTCGTGATTGACCACGAGGAAAACTGCGACAACAACCCAGGTGACCCAGGCCGCGATGATCCATCGCATCCGCCGATCAGGTGCATGCCAGGTGAGCCGACGTCTGCCGTCGATCGCACTTGCGCTCACCAACGTCGAGCGATCCGGGGCTGAGTTCCCGCTCAGCGTGCGCTGGACACACGCGATAAGGAACCCAGCAATCGCCGTGAGCGAATGCACCACGTGGAGCGGAAGAGCGACCAGGGTGAACCCAAGCCCGCGAACACGCAGGAAGAGCCGCGTCAGCCGAAGGTTCACCAACAGGAAGATGAAGGCGAAGAAACCTGCCGCGAGCAACGGGAGGTGCGCGGCGACACGGTCGAGTGCTGCGCTGGCGAGCGCCACCATCATCAAGAGCGCCGCTGCGGCTGAGATTGCGTTCGCTCTCGAGGTGGCAAACCGGTCTGGACGAAACCCCCGATCGAGCATCATGTGCGACCAGGGCACCGCCCGATGGCGAAGATCGGTCATCACCATGGAGCGCACCGAGTACCGCTTGAGATGCTGACCCTGAATATCGGGGAACACCTCGATCTGATACCCCGCGTCGACGAGTCGATACCCGAACTCGACATCCTCGAGCTCGCGCCCGGAATGGGACTCATCGAATCCCCCGAGGCTCACGAAGACCTCGCGACGCACTGCGCCGATGCCGGTCCAGAAATGGCCGGCTTGCCGGCCGGCGTGCTGATGCGTGAAGTGATGGAGCAGATTGCGATAGTTGCTCACCACGCCGGTTGGGGTCGGCTCGGAACTGTAGGAGCCGAAAAGCGCGCTTCGATCCTGACCGACGGCGAACGCCCGGCGTATCAGCGCGAGCGCCTCGGGAGCGACCACCACATCAGCATCGATGAAAACAAGGACCTCCCGCGTTGCAGCACGCGCTCCGAGATTTCGGATTGGCCCGCGCCCGATGTTGCGAGCACTGGCGACCCGAATCACGCGGTTGTCGAGGATCGTCGTCAGTTCGTCGATGGCGCCGTCGGTGGACCCGTCGTCAGCGAGGATGATCTGATCATCCGGACCAGCTGCGACGAGAAGTGCCTCGACGCAGGAGCGAAGTGTCTGTCTGGTGTTGAAGATCGGGACGACCACGGACAGCTTGATGCCGTCAGCGGTGGACATGTCCTCGATGCCGATGGCGCTCTCGCTGGTGTCGATGACCGATCTACTTTCTCGTCCACAACCAAGCAGGATGCGTGATGTGAAACAGTAGCGGAGAGGGCTGTGGTGGTCCGAGCGACACGGAGCAAGAGAAAGCCCACTATGACCAGCAACGCGCCAGTCACAACGGCGATCACCAATGCCACGATCGTCACCTCCGATGCAGCAGATCGGGTGATCCCCCGGGGCACGATCGTGCTCGCCGATGACACGATCATTGAGGTGCTCCCCGCCGGCGTCGCCCCCGGCAGCCCCATTGACACCACCGTCAACGCCCGCGGCGCGATTCTGCTTCCCGGTCTCGTCAACGCCCACACGCACCTAGCGATGACGCTGTTCCGCGGATACGCCGATGACCTTGACCTCCAGGCGTTCCTCGACCGGCTCATCCCGAAGGAGACCGAAGTGCTCTCCGAGGCACATGTGCGAACCGGCGCCCGTCTGGCATTCGCCGAATCATTCCGATCCGGTTGCACCACCACTCTCGACATGTACTGGTGGCCCCAAGCAAGCCTCGACGAGGCGAAAAACGCAGGATTCGGCCTTGAATCCGGCCCCATCTTCATCGGGTTCGACGGGCCAGACCGCACCCCATGGGATGTGCGTCTCGAACGGGCGCGGGCTACGGCCCCGCACCGATGGCTGTTCGCCCACGGCACCTACACCATGGAGCCTTCGCAGCTCGCCGAGGTGGGGACGCTGGCCGCTGAACTCGGCGCCCGGTTCCACATCCACGCCGCCGAAACCGCTCGCGAGGTCGACGATGTGCGCTCACGGTTCGGTCGCTCCCCTGTCGAACTACTCGATTACCACGGCATCCTGCGACCGGGCACGGTCTTGGCCCATGCGGTGGTGCTCGACGAGGATGAGATCTCGCGCATCGCCGAGAGCGGCACCGCGGTGGCGCATTGTCCGGCGTCGAATATGAAGCTGGCGAGCGGATTCTGCAGGGTCCCTGAACTCCATGCAGCAGGCGCTGTCGTCGGGATCGGCACGGACGGACCGTCTTCCTCCAATGATCTCGACATGTTCGCGGCCATGCGCACCGCCGCACTGATCCATAAAGGCAACCGTCTCGACCCGTTGGTACTCAGCGCCACCACGGTGCTCCGCATGGCCACCATCGACGGCGCTCGGGCGCTCGGCCTCGACGACCGCATCGGTTCGATCGAGGTGGGCAAGCGCGCCGATCTCGTGCTTCTTGACCCCGACTCACCGTCGCTCAACCCCGTCTACGACCCAATCTCCGCCATCGTCTACGCGGCGTCGCGAGCCGATGTCACCGATGTGTGGGCGAGTGGTCGAAAGGTGGTCGCGAACCGGGCATGCACCACCATCGACCTTGAACGCACGCTCGCCGAAGCTCGGCTCGAAGCCGAACTCATCGGCCGCTGATACCGAGCAGCACCGACAGCGCTAGGTACCCCCTAGCCACCCGCTCCGCACAACTACACTTCGAATTCCTCTACAGACCAGATCAAGGAGAACAAAGCGGTGAGTATCTCTGTTGGCGTGGTCGGTGCGGGGTATGTCGGACTCACACTCGCTGCATGTTTGGCCGAACTCGGCCATCAGGTGATGTGCGTGGATTCTGATGGAAGCAAGATTGATCAACTCAACCAGGGCAACTCCACGATCGTCGAGAAGGGCCTGCCCGAACTGATCAGATCCAGTCTCGAATCCGGTCGTCTGCACTTCGTCCTGGGTTCCGCGGCAACTGTCGTCGACACCGAGATCATCTTCCTGTGCCTGCCCACACCGATGTCAGAGACCGGAGCGGCAGATACGCATCTCGTGGTCGAAGCGATACGCGAACTTGCACCCGTCGTCGCAGCCGGCACCATCATCGTGAACAAGTCCACTGTGCCGATCGGGTTCAAGGACGTCGCTGTCGCCATGATCGGCCGCAGCGACGTGCACCTCGTCTCCAATCCGGAGTTCCTCCGTGAGGGCACCAGCGTGTCTGATTTCCTGAACCCGGACCGGATCGTCGTCGGGGCCGACTCGGCAGAGGTTGCGCAGCGGTTCCTGCGGCTCTACGAAACCATCGATGCCCCCGTGGTCATCACCGATCCCGTGAGCGCCGAGACCATCAAATACGGCGCCAACGCGATGCTCGCGGCACGACTTTCGTTCATCAATTCACTCGCCCATCTCTGCGAGGTCGTCGATGCCGACATCGACGATGTCCTGCGCGGCATCGGTTTTGACCATCGCATCGGGTCCGAACTCATGAGTCCTGGGCCCGGATGGGGTGGCTCCTGTTTCCCCAAGGACACCGCCGCGCTGCTCCAGACCAGCCGCCAGGCTGGTTTCGACTTTCCGCTTCTCGCCCAGGTCATCGACTCCAACCATGCCCAGATCGATCACATGGTCAACCGGATCGAGCATGCAGCAGGTGCTCCAGCCTCGGGAGCAACAATCGCCGCGCTCGGCCTCACCTTCAAGGCCGGCACCGACGACCTCCGTGGTTCTCCATCACTCGAAGTGCTCGATCGTCTGATCGCCCGTGGGGCCTCTGTACGGGCCTACGACCCAACCCACCCGACTCTCGGAGCCAATCGCATGATCATCGGCGCCGATCCCTATGAGATCTGCGTCGACGCCGATGTGCTCGTCGTTCTCACCGAGTGGCCGGAGTTCTCGTCACTCGACTTCCGGCGTATCCACGGGTTGATGTCGTCGCCCAACATCGTGGATACGCGAAACATTCTCGAACCGATTGCCCTTCGCGATATCGGTTTCACCTATGTGGGAACCGGGCGGAACTGATGGCCACAATCCTCATTGCCGGTGGTGCCGGTTTCCTTGGTCGAGCGATGGCGACTCAGCTACTGCATCGGGGCGACCTGGTGGTGTGCGTCGACAATTTCGTCACCAGCGAGCGCGGCGAGCTCTCCGAACTGCTCGACAATTCGATGTTCACGCTGATCGAACAGGACATCTGCGTTCCGATCGAACAGAACGAAGCCATCGATGCGGTTGTCGATCTCGCTTCGCCGGCGTCCCCCATCGACTACCTGCGGCTTCCGATCGAAACGCTGCGGGTTGGAAGTGTCGGCGTGCTGAATCTCCTCGACCTCGCCCGAACCCAGAATGCGCGGTTCCTCCTCAGTTCCACCAGCGAGGTCTACGGGGATCCACTGGAACATCCGCAGGTCGAGTCCTACTGGGGCAACGTGAATCCCATCGGCCCTCGCAGCGTCTACGACGAATCGAAACGATTCGCCGAAGCGGCGACGATGGCAAACCGACGCACGTTCGGCGTCGACACCAGAATCGCCAGGATCTTCAACACCTACGGCCCCGGCATGCGGCCCAATGACGGGCGAGTGGTATCAACCTTCATCCGTCAGGCACTTCTCGGCGAGGATCTCACGATCTTCGGCGACGGTTCGCAGACCCGGAGCTTCTGTTATGTCGATGATCTGGTGCGCGGCTTGATCGCTCTGCTCGATGCCGATCCATCGGTGGTGGCAGAACCGATCAACATCGGCAATCCCGGTGAGTTCACAGTCGCTGAGCTCGCTGCGCTGGTGTTGGGTCTGATCGATACCCCCTCGAAGGTTGTCCATCTGGATCTACCTGAGAACGACCCGACAAGGCGACGACCCGACATCACCCGCGCACAGGAACTCCTGGGTTGGTCGCCGACCGTGCCGTTGGCCGATGGAGTGGCACGAACCATCGAGCACATGGCGGCAACTCTTCTCTGACGCTGAGTCAGTTCCATAACGAGCGATGGCCGACCCGAGGGCCGGCCATCGTCGTACTGCTGGGTCAGAAAACAACTACTCGATGCGCAGACCTGAGATGTTGCGGGCGATGACCAGACGCTGGATCTCAGAGGTGCCTTCGAAGATCGTGTAGATCTTCGCGTCGCGATGCCAGCGCTCCACCGGGTACTCGCGGGTGTAGCCGTAGCCACCGAGGATCTGGATGGCCTGCTCGGTGACCCACACTGCGACCTCTCCAGCCTTCAGCTTGGACATCGAACCCTCACCGGCGACGAATGGCTTCTTGTTCGATGCCATCCAAGCCGCACGATGGGTGAGAAGGCGGGCGGCGTCGATCTCCATCTTCATGTCGGCGAGCTTGAACGCGATCGACTGGTTCATGATGATCGGACGACCGAACGCAACGCGCTCCTTGGCGTACTCGAGCGAATACTCATAGGCAGCGCGGGCGATACCGACCGCCATTGCAGCCACAGATGGGCGGGTGGCCTCGAAGGTAGCCATGGCCGGCTGCTTCTCCCCGCTGCGACCGGCCTCACGGGCACGGGCGAGCTTGGCGTCGAGCTTCTCCTTGCCGCCAAGCAGGCAGGAACCGGGAACACGGACATCGTCGAGCACGACCTCAGACGTGTGCGAAGCCTTGATGCCGTGCTTCTTGTACTTCTGACCCATCGAAAGGCCCTTGGTGCCCGGGGGCACGACGAAGCTGGCCTGACCACGGCCCTTGAGTTCGGGATCGACAGCGGCGACCACGACATGGATGTCGGCGATCCCACCGTTGGTGATCCATGCCTTGGTGCCGTTGAGCACCCATTCATCGTTGGCCTCGTCGTAGACCGCACGAGTGCGCAGCGAGGACACATCGGAACCGGCGTCGGGTTCGCTCACGCAGAAGGCACCAAGCATCACGTTGTCCGCCGTGCCGTAGCACTGCGGAACCCATTCCATAACCTGCTCGGGGGTGCCGTTGCCCATGATGCCGGCAGCCGCAAGGCCCGAACCAAAGATGGAGAGACCAATACCGGCATCGCCCCAGAAGAGTTCCTCGAGCGCGATGGGCATGGTGAGACCGGTGGGGTCGGCCATGTTGTTGGCCATGAACTCCCAGCCGTAGAGCCCGACCTTGGCGGCCTCCTGCACGATCGGCATGGGGAACTCTTCACGCTCATCCCATTCCTCGGCGGCGGGACGAACAACGTTGACAGAGAACTCGTGAACCCAGTCCTTGATGGTCTGCTGGTCCTCGTTGAGATCAAGACTGAAATCGGCCATGGGGCAACCTCTGGGATCGGCCGACGACGGCGTCGCCGGATTAGGGGATGCGCTCAAGTTACCCCGCGGTAACAGGCCCTGTCGCACGCAGGGAAAGGCCGCCACGGTGGCGCCTGTCCACCTAGAGTCCACCGCACGCAACCACCGCACGAGGTCCACCCATGACGGCAACAACAGCCACCCGAATCAGCCCCGCTTACGACGACGTCGATGCAGTCCTCTCCGTCGTGCGTTCCACCGGCCCATACTGGCCACTGGCCAACTATGCCGGCAACGATGCCGAAATGGCTGCGCTCGGATCACGTCCCGCGGTGTTTGTGCCACCGTGGTTCCGCCAGGACATCGGAGCTGGGGGCCTCCCACTCGTCAATGGCGCCGAAGTCATTGTCGATAACCCGCACTTCATCGCTGCGGCTCACGCGGTGTACGGCGCCGGGTGCATCGTGCGACCCACCAACGCCTATGTGAACATCATGGGACCGACCCCGTTCCCGTTCATGCCCCATCTCGACGTGCCGGCGTTCCGCGGTTTCACCCGCGCGGACCATCCGATCTGGTTGCTCAAGGTCATGCAGAATTCGGGCATGTTCGAGCAGTGGCGCATTCATATCGCCACTGCCGTTTCCTGGTTCTATGAGGGCGAGGGCGGCGATTTCAACTACTGGCCCGAGGGCCCAGACGGTCCGCAGATGGCTGAATCTCCACCGATGCGCAATGTGAGCATCGTGGCCGATAACGAAGCCACGTTCCACGGGGTGGCGCCAGTGGGCCCTGCGGACGCAAAGGTGCCACGCGGCATCGACAGCCACAGCCGCATGGTGCACAGCGGTGCTGGTTGGGATGTGCTCGACGCCGACGGTGGAGTCATCACCAGTTTCACCGATGCTGAGGTCCGAATCACTGTTTCGTGGAAGGCCGATGTCTTTCTCGATGCGGAAGAAGCCCGCCGTGCTGATGCCGGCGAGGACGCGCTTGATCTCGACACTGTCGTCACCATGTTCCAGACCGATCTCCACGCTCGCGGGGTCGGCATCGACCGTCCGACCGATCCCGTTCACAACGAGGAATGGGTGGCACTGATTGCGGCCACCTACCCCGAGAACCCGCCGCACATGTCCTGACCCCGTGAGCATTGCCAGCCTTGCCGATCGAATACGGCCCCGGACACGCCTACGGGCCGCCCGCTCCCACTGGAGCGCGCGCCGTCATGCGCTTCCAGACTTTCTGATTCTCGGTACCCAGAAGGGCGGCACCTCGTCGCTCTTCGACTATCTCACTGCGCTTCCGGGGGTGATCACATCCGCGACCAAGGAACTGCACTTCTTCACCAAACATTCCGTATCGAATTTCTACGACAACCATGGGCTCGATTGGTACCGATCCCAGTTCCCACTCCGAAGCGAACTGCGACAGGCAGGAGCGATAACCGGCGAGGCCACACCGCGCTACATGTACGAACCGCTGGCGATGACCCGGATCGCCCGGGACCTCCCCGACAGCCGTTGGATCGTGATCCTTCGCGAGCCCATTGAACGCGCGCAGTCACATTACGAGATGATGACCGGCTTCGGGAAGGAACAGCGATCGTTCACCGACGCTTTGCACGATGACCTTAAAGTGTTCATCGCAAGCACCAGTACCGCGAGCGCTTCAGCGCCGACCCGTTACGACAACCTCGATTATCTGGAGCGCGGCATCTACACGCAGCAGCTTTCAGTCATCGCAGGGCTCCGGCCGGGCATCCCCACCCTCGTGCTGTTCAGCGAGCATCTCTTCGCCGGCGATCCGACGAGTTTCTCGCTGCTGCATTCCTTCCTCGGACTCCCGGAACCCGAAGCGAATCGGTTCCCACACTCACGTCGCGGGCAGGGAACGACCACAATCGATCCGATCGCCCGCGAGCGACTGGCGACCTTCTTCACCGAGAACAACGCTGGTCTGGCAGAGCTGCTGCAGTCCGATCGGTTCGTCACCGTTGATCCAACGACCTGGCCGGACTGGGTGCATCGCGGCCACCTACCCCGAGCACCCTCCGAGGATGGCCTGATCGTGTGACCGTCGGGAAACCTGCGGGAATCGCCGGGAGTTGGTCCATTTGGATTCGACCAAGAGCATCTCTCCAGCCTCAGGCTGCTCATGAAAGACTCCCGGCTGTGACAGAGCATTCATCGGCGCCTTCGGACCCGTACATCCGCGTTCGGCGGAACTACCTCTTCGGCCTGTTCACCGCCGACTTCGGCCAGGGGATGACGAACCTGACGAGCAGCTTCCTCATCTACCAGCAGACCGGCAAGGTCTCGTTCGTGGCACTCATCATCGTTATGACCAATCTCCCCCAGTTGCTGCTGCCCACCGTGGCCACCCGCCTGGCGCACCGGCTCGGCGGCCCCAAGCTCTACGTGCTGACCTGGGGTGGCTCGTACACACTGCTTCTCGTACCGTTCGCGCTCGCTCTCACCGGGCATCTGACCACGCTCACGCTCCTTGGATGGTTCCTGTTGCAGGGTGTGGTCCAAGGGCTCGGCTCGCCCGCCGCAGGCATCGTGCGAACCCTCATCGCACCACCAGGTGGTTCCGCCGTGTTCAACGGCAAAGCGGTCCGGGCCATGTCCGCGGCGCTGATGTTCGGGATCCTCACCGGCGGGGCACTGCTCGCCATTGTCGGTCCGGGATGGATCTATTTCATCGCCTGTCTTGCCGGCTACCCACTGGTGCTCTCGGTGGTGCCACTGCTTCGAACGGCCCGGGTCGAGACAGCAACTGCACCGAGTCGGTTCTTCGATGTGTTCGACGTTCGGCGATCAAACCCTGAGATCCGGGCTGCCTTCCGATTCACCTTCATCATCTTCCTGCTCGGGGGCTACTACGTCACGCTCCCGGACATCGCCAGCCGCATCGGCCACCGGGCCATGATCCTGTCCTCGCTGCAGGCGGCGGCCGTGTTCGGTGGAATGTTCGTGGTGATCGGCGTGCGGCTCATCCACCAGCGGGCCACGTGGCTGGCAGTACAACGGGCCTGCATCGGCGTGGTGGGCGTGGCAACCCTCTATCTGGGTTGGGTTGCGTTCCGCGATCACCAGCCCATCTGGTATCTCGCCACCGCGATCGTGGCGATCATCCCACTCGGCTTCGCACTCAACCTCGACTCCGCGGTCCTCAACGCAGCGGTGCAGGTAGCTGCTCCTCCCGAATCTCGAACACCCGTGCTCACTGCGTTCGCGTTGATCCCACTGGTCGCGCTCCCGGCCAGCGAACTCGTCGTCGGAGCGATCGCCGATCTCGCGTCGGTCTCGCTCGCGCTGATGATGCTCGGGGGTCTCACATTGGTGCTGGTACTGCTGCCCCGCCATGGCTCGATGCGCGCGGCGATGACATCGCTCGATGATGAGCATGTGTTCCCTGAATCAGAACTCGGGTTCGCCACCACAATCGGGGCCATCAAGGACGCTGGTCAGGAGATCGCTGATCAGGTGATCGGACCGGAGATCCCGTTCATCGAGGAGCGCGAGCGCTAGCGACTGCGCCCTGACCATCGACGAGGGTTACTCGATGCGCAGACCCGAGATGGCGCGGGCGATGACGAGACGCTGGATCTCGGAGGTACCTTCGAAGATCGTGAAGATCTTGGAATCACGATGCCAGCGCTCCACCGGGTACTCGCGGGTGTAGCCGTAGCCACCGAGGATCTGAATGGCTTGCTCGGTGACCCACACCGCAACCTCGCCGGCCTTCAGCTTGGACATCGAACCCTCACCGGCAACGAATTCCTTGCCAGTTGCGGCCATCCATGACGCCCGGTGCACGAGCAGACGAGCAGCGTCGATCTCCATCTTCATGTCGGCGAGCTTGAAGGCGATCGACTGGTTCATGATGATCGGACGACCGAACGCAACACGCTCCTTGGCGTACTGCAGCGAATACTCGTAGGCCGCACGGGCAACGCCGAGAGCCTGTGCGCCGACCGATGGGCGGGTGGCCTCGAAGGTGGCCATGGCCGGCTGCTTCTCGCCGGTACGACCGGCATCGCGACCGCGGGCCAGCTTGGCGTCGAGCTTCTCCTTGCCACCGAGCAGGCAGTGCCCCGGAACACGCACATCGTCGAGCACGACCTCGGCGGTATGCGAGGCCTTGATGCCGTGCTTCTTGTACTTCTGACCCTGTGAAAGACCCTTGGTGCCGGGCGGAACGATGAAGCTGGCCTGACCACGACCCTTGAGCTCAGGATCGACCGCAGCGACGACCACATGCACATCCGCGATGCCGCCGTTGGTGATCCAGGCCTTGGTGCCGTTGAGTACCCATTCGTCCTTCGCCTCGTCATAGACGGCACGGGTGCGCAGCGAGGACACATCGGAACCGGCGTCGGGCTCGCTCACGCAGAACGCACCGAGCTTGACGTCGTCGGCGGTGCCGTAGCACTGCGGCACCCATTCCATGACCTGCTCAGGGGTGCCATTGCCACTGATGCCCGCCGCGGCGAGGCCAGAACCCATGATGGCGAGCGCGATACCGGCGTCGCCCCAGGACAACTCTTCGATGAACAACGGAAGGGTGAGACCGGTGGGATCAGACATGGCACTGAGGAGGAACTCCCAGCCGTACACGCCGATGTTCGCGGCCTCTTGCACGATTGGCATGGGGAACTCTTCGCGCTCATCCCATTCCTCGGCGGCAGGACGGATCACGTTTGCAGCGAAGTCGTGGACCCAGTCCTTGATGGTCTGCTGGTCCTCATTGATGTCGAGACTGAATTCGGCCATGGGGCAACCTCGGAGATCGGCCGGCGGTGACTCGCCGGAACGGGGGATCCCGAGAAGTTACCTCGCGGTAACCGCTTGTGCGGAACGAGTGGCCGTGGGCAGCAGCAGCAGGGCAAGTACCGCCAGGGCCGCGCCGAGGGCATAGGGCACGCCCACCCCGGAGAACTCGAACAGCGATCCGGCGACGAGCGGGCCAAGAACCCGAGCTAACCCACCGGCGGACTGCTGCCAACCCAACCACTGCCCGCGCTGGCGTCCGGCGAGCCCGGCCACCGCCGAGGACAGCGTGGGCGTTAGCAGGCCCTGACCGACCGTGAGCAACAGCAGTGCCGGAATGAGACCTGACCAACCGAGATCAACCGCGAGCAGACCGAGACCGATCGCGTTGGCGAGTAGCCCGAACTGCATCGTGCGGTGTTCGCCGAGACGACGGGTGACCGGACCGACGAGTCCACCCTGGACCGCGACCAAAACCACACCGATTCCGGCGAACACGCCCGCGGTCTGGGCCAACTCGAGTCCGAGCCGTTGCTTGGCCAACAAGGAGAACGTTGCCTCGAACCCGCTGAACGCGACAACGCCGACGAAGGCCACGACGATGAGTCGCATGATGACCGCGCGGGTCGATGGCGGGAGTTCGTCGTCGTCGGGACGCACCAGATGCGCGGGTTCGACGATGCCGGGTCCGTCGAGTGCCGGAGCCGACGCGATGTTCTCCCCGTCGATCTCCGCCTCGGCGGCAGCTCGCGAATGCTCGGCCTCACGAGCGGCGACCACCTCCGGAATGGCCAGCGGATGGCCGGCGACGCCTTTCGCGGTCTCCGGTAGTCGACGGATGGCGACGATGCCGTTGACCGCGGCGATAGCCGCGGCGATGAAGAACGGAAGCTTCGGGCTGGCGAGTGCGGCCAAGCCGCCGATGGCAGGACCAGCAACGAAGCCAACACCGAACGCCGCACCGATGAGCCCCATGAGGCGGGCGCGGTCACGCGGAGCAGCGAGATCGCCGACCGACGCCTGGACAACCGACACCGAAGCACCAGAGATGCCGTCGATGATGCGCCCGAGGAACAGGATGCCGATGGAGCCAGCCACTCCCGTGAGCAACGAACCCGCGGCGGTGCCGAACAGCGACAGGATGATGAGCGGCTTGCGACCAATGCGATCACTGAGTCGACCCCACACCGGGGCGAACAGCAGTTGCGCAAGTGAGAACGACGCCGACAGCACGCCGATGAGTGCCGCACCGGCACCGAAGCGTTCGGCGTACTGCGGAAGGATCGGCAGCACGATGCCGAAACCGATCAGGTCAATGGCCACCGTGACCCAGAGGACACCGAACCCTCTGGGCAACGGGGTGCGTTCCGCTCCCCCACGTCGATTGGAGCGAGCCATCAGGCGGGACGGACCTGCGTACCGGTGGCGGTGTCCTCGACGATCCAACCCTCGGCGATCAACGCATCTCGAATGGCATCGGATGCGGCGAAGTCTCGTGCGGCTCGAGCAGTGTCGCGGGCCGCAGCACGCTCCAACACCTCTGCCGGAATCTCGGAACCACCCGCATCGAGCACCAGGCCCACCGCTGCACAGATCTCGGCCACGACTGCGGCGAGCGCTGCCGCTGTTGCGGTGTCGCCGGAATCGAGCGCTGAGTTGACCTCGGTGACCAGCCCGAACAACTGAGCGACAGCGGCCGGCGTGTCGAGATCAGAATCCATCGCCCGCACGAATTCAGCGAGAGCAGTGGGGTCGGGCATCGCTGACGGCAGTTGCGCCGAAGCGACCCGACGAGCGAATGAATCAAGTCGGCGCAGGGCGGCAGCAGCATCGTCGGTGCTGGCGCGAGTGACCTCGACCGGTGAGCGGTAATGCGATCGCAGCACGAGGAGCCGATAGGCACGCGGGTCGGTGGATTCAACGAGATCGAGCAGATTGGTGAAGTTGCCGAGGCTCTTGGCCATCTTCTCGCCACCGACCTCGACGAATCCGTTATGCATCCAATGTCGGGCGAAGGTGCGGCCCGCGGCAACAGCCTGCGCGCGCTCGTTCTCATGGTGCGGGAAGGCGAGATCCTGTCCACCGCCATGGAGATCGAAGCCGTCGCCGAGCAGGTCGAGTGACATGACCACACATTCGGTATGCCAACCGGGTCGACCCTCGCCCCACGGCGAAGGCCACGAGGGTTCTCCGGGCTTCACGAACTTCCAGAGCGCGAAGTCGATCGGTGAATGTTTGTGATCGGCCACCTCGACGCGGGCGCCGGCCTGCATGGACTCGATGGTCTGACGGGCGAGCAGTCCGTAATCACTGACCACCGATGGCGAGAAGTACACGCCATCGTCGGAGACATATGCGACATCACGGGTGATGAGATCAGCGATGAGTTCGACCATCTGCTCGACGTAGTCGGTGGCATGGGGGTCGGAGGTGGGGCGCATGACACCGATGGCATCCATGGCCCGCCACCACACCGACTCGCACTTCTCGGCGATATCGGACCAGTCGCGACCCTCAGTGTTGGCCCGATTGATGATCTTGTCGTCGATGTCAGTGATGTTCGAGACGTAGTCGACCTCGAGCCCCGACCACAGCAGATACCGGCGCAGCACATCGAACACCAACGAGAAGCGACCATGCCCGAGATGAGGTGGCCCGTAGACGGTGGGGCCGCACACGTACATGGAGACACGCCCCGGCTGGCGGGGTTCGAACGGGATGACCTTGCCCGCAGCGGTGTCGAAGAGGTGCAGCACGGCCACTCACGCTACCCGCCCCACCACAGTCGGCCGCGAGCCGACCGCCGATGGCGCACTACCGTTGACGACATCATGAGCACGGCTGCCCCCACCCCCCGCACCGACTGGACCGTTCCCGAGAAGCCCGGACTCGAGGACCTCGAATCGCGCTGGGACTCCCACTGGGAGGAGAAGGGCACGTACCGCTTCGATCGCACAGCCACTCGCGACGGCGTCTTCTCGATCGATACCCCGCCTCCCACTGTGAGCGGCTCGCTCCATGTGGGCCATGTGTTCAGCTACACCCACACCGACACCATCGCCCGATTCCAGCGGATGCGGGGCAAATCGGTGTTCTATCCGATGGGTTGGGACGACAATGGTCTACCCACCGAACGGCGGGTGCAGAACTACTACGGCGTGCAGTGCGACCCCTCGCTCCCCTACGACCCGGCGTTCGCCGCTCCCACACCGATGAGCGATCGACCAAAAGAGGAGCAGAAGAAGCTCCCGGTCAACATCAGTCGTCGCAACTTCATCGAACTGTGCAATCTGCTCACGACCGAGGACGAGAAGGCATTCGAGCAGCTCTTCCGTACCCTCGGCCTGTCGGTCGATTGGTCGCGTACCTACGCCACCATCGACGATCACTGCCGCCGTGTTGCCCAGCGCGCGTTCCTGCGCAACCTCGAACGTGACGAGGCTTATCAGGCCGAAGCACCCGTGCTCTGGGATGTCGACTTCCGCTGTGCTGTGGCCCAGGCCGAGCTCGAAGACCGAGAAATGCCGGGCGCCTACCACCGCATCCCGTTCGTGCACACCGGCACCGGCGAGCCGATCTTCATCGAGACCACCCGCCCCGAACTCATTGCCGCCTGCGTGTCGCTCGTGGCCCATCCCGACGATGCGCGCTATCAGCCACTGTTCGGCACCACCGTGCGATCCCCGCTGTTCGGTGTCGAGGTCGAGATCCGCGCCCATGAGCTCGCCGACCCCGAAAAGGGTTCCGGCATCGCCATGATCTGCACGTTCGGTGACATCACCGACGTCACCTGGTGGCGTGAACTGCAGCTCGACACCCGCCCGATCGTCACCGACAACGGCCGCATCGCATCCGAGGTGCCCGAGTGGATCACCGCTGGTGGCCCTGATGCCGTCGCGGCCTACGAACAGCTCGCCGGCAAGACCATCAAGCAGGCCCAGGTCCTCATTGTCGAACTACTGCGCCAGGCCGGCGCCCTCGACGGCGAACCCAAGCCCATCACCCATCCGGTGAAGTTCTATGAGAAGGGCGACCGTCCCCTCGAGATACTCACCAGCCGCCAGTGGTATCTGCGCAACGGCGGCCGCGATCTCGAACTGCGCGGCGCTCTTCTTGAGCGAGGCACCGAGCTTCACTGGCATCCGACTCATATGCGCGTTCGCTACGAGAACTGGGTGAACGGCCTGAACGGCGACTGGCTGGTGAGCCGCCAGCGCTTCTTCGGCGTGTCATTCCCCATCTGGTATCCGCTCGATGCGGATGGTCAGCCCCTGCACGACTCCCCCATCCGGGCCGACGAAGCTTCACTGCCGGTCGATCCGGCCACTGACACCCCAGCGGGGTACAGCGAAGCCCAGCGCGATCAGCCCGGCGGGTTCACCGGCGACCCCGATGTCATGGACACCTGGGCCACCTCCTCGCTCACTCCGCAGATCGCCACCGGTTGGGGCGAGGATCCCGATCTGTTCGAACGCACCTTCCCGATGGATCTGCGTCCGCAGGCCCACGAGATCATCCGCACCTGGCTGTTCTCCACCGCCGTGCGCTCGCACCTCGAGCATGACTCGCTGCCCTGGCGCAATGCCGGCATCTCCGGCTGGGTGCTCGATCCCGACCGCAAGAAGATGTCGAAGTCGAAGGGCAATGTGGTCACGCCGCTGCATCTGCTCGAGCAGTACGGCGCCGATGCGGTTCGTTACTGGGCCGCCAGCGGCCGCCCCGGCACCGACACCACCTTCGACGAAGGCCAGATGAAGATCGGCCGCCGACTCTCCATCAAGTTGCTCAATGCCAGCCGTTTCGCGCTCGGCCTCGGAAGTGCCGATGGCACCGCTGTGGTGCACGATCCCTCGGTCATCACCGAACCGCTCGACCGCGCCATGCTCGCCGATCTCGCCCGTCTCGCCGACGAAGCCACCGCGGCGTTCGATGGGTACGACTACGCCCGGGCACTCGAGCGCACCGAGACCTTCTTCTGGCTGTTCTGCGACCAATACCTCGAACTGGTCAAGACCCGGGCCTACGGCAGCCGCGGCGAGCACAGCGCAGCCAGTGCGCAGGCCGCGCTGCAGCTCGCCCTGTCCACCATGCTGCGGCTGTTCGCTCCCTTCCTTCCGTTCGTCACCGAAGAGATCTGGTCCTGGTGGCAGAACGGATCGGTGCACACCGCACCATGGCCCGATGCCTCCGAACTGCGCACCCACGCTGCCGATGGCGACCCGCTAGCCTTCGCCATGGGCGCCGAGGTGCTCAGCGCCGCCCGTCGGGCCAAGACCGAGGCCAAGCGCTCACTCAAGTGGCCCGTTGACCTCATTGCCGTCGCCGACACCAGCGCCCGGGCCGCAGCGCTGCAATCAGTGGTGGCAGATGTTCAAGAAGCGGCGAACGCGACGTCAGTCACTATCGACCTGGCCGCCGAAGGAATTGTCACTGTCAGCCTCGCCGCCGATCCCGACCGGGCCTGAACCCTCGCCCCGCTGATCGGTGAGGACCACATGGGTGGGCCCACCGGCGTAGGCGAACTCGATACCGGCATCGGCAAACGCCACCTTGAGCCTCGCCCGCAGTTCGCGCAGCACAGCGAACTGGCCGGCCGGCAGGGTGCGGATGACGAGGCGCACCTCTACCCCTGCCGGTGAGAACTCCTGGATGCCCCAGACCTCGGGGGAATCGGTGATCGCCATGACGAAATCGGGGTCGGCCGCCAGCGCATCGGCGGTGGCCTTCATGACCTCGCTGGCCCGGGCCACATCAACCGAATAGGGCAACACGACATCGATGAGCGCTCGGGCCCATTCCTGAGAGCGATTCGCCACCCGGGTGATCTGTCCGTTGGGGACATGCCATACCGTGCCCTCGACATCGCGCAGATGCGTAGCTCGCAGCGAAACCCGCTCGACAACTCCCTTGGCGCCGCCACCGAGGTCGACGGTGTCGCCGACGCCCAACTGATCCTCAGTGACGATGAAGAAGCCGGCGATGAAGTCACGCACCATCTGCTGGGTGCCGAACCCGAGAGCCACGCCGAGGATGCCCGCGGTAGCGAGGATCGGGCCGAGGCTCACACCGAGTACGTCGAAGATGGCGACCATGGCCACGAACCACACGAGCGCAGTGGCCAGCGAACGGAACACCGCCGTGAGTGTGCCCACACGAGCGGTGTTGCGCAACGAGTCGTCGCCGGCCGAGAGCAGCACCGAGGAGGTGTGACGGCCAAGGCGGCCGGCCGAACCACCATCGGCGGCGGCCATGAGTCGGCGCATCGCCCGCGTGATGAACCAGCGAACCACGCGGGCCACGATCGAAGCCACCAAGACGATGGCCAGGATGGTGATCGGCTTGGCGAGCAACCATTCCGCGGCGTTGGCCCACCATTTCGAACCTGTCCAGTCGTAGACGTGCTCGCAGGCCCAACCCGGATCGGCACCGCACGCGTCGACAAGATCGGCCGGCAGATTTCCAGGCAGATCAGCAGTGGGCACGGCAGCGAGTAGTGCGGCGAGAACAGTCATGTCACACGAGACGGTACGCGAAACGGGACCCCGTGCGGGGTCCCGTTCGAAGGATGCTGGCGTGTCTCGAGCGAGCGGTACTCGGTTCGATCCATCAAACCTGTTCTCAGGCAGCCAGATTGGCGGCCACGAAGTCCCAGTTGACGAGGTTGTCGAGCACGACCTCGATGAACTTGGCCCGGGCGTTGCGGTAATCGATGTAGTAGGCGTGCTCCCAGACATCGATGGTGAAGAGCGCCTTGGCGCTGTGCTTCATCGGGAGATCAGCATTCGGGGTCTTCATGATGGAAAGACCGCTGCCATCTTCGACCAACCATGCCCAGCCCGAACCGAACTGGGTGAGTCCGGCCTCGGTGATCTGCGCCTTGAAGTCCTCGTAGGAACCGAACGAGGAGTTGATGCGGTCGGCGAGTTCGCCGGTGGGAGCGCCGCCACCGTTGGGGGTGAGGCAGTTCCAGAAGAAGGTGTGGTTCCAGACCTGGGCGGAGTTGTTGAAGAGGCCGGCCTCGGAGCTCATGATGATCTCCTCGAGCGACTTCGAGGCGTTGTCGGTGCCGTCGACGAGCTTATTGAGGTTGTCGACGTAGGTCTTGTGATGCTTGCCGTAGTGGTACTCGAGGGTCTCGGCGCTGATATGCGGGGCGAGGGCGTCTTGGGCGTACGGCAGTGCTGGGAGTTCGAAGGCCATGGAAAAGCTCCTGATTGAGAAGGAAGGGGAACGAAGGATGAGGCTAGCGGAACCTAGCGAAGACCCATCATGGAGGTGCAGCCCGGCCAGGCACCCCAGCCCTGCGAGGCGAGCACGCGAGTGGCAATGTCGATCTGCTGCTCACGAGTGGCCAGATAGGCATCGGGGGCGTACTCGCCGCCACCCACACCAAGCCAGGTGCTGCGCACGAACTGCAGCCCTCCGGTGAACCCGTTGCCGGTGTTGATGGCCCAGTTGCCACCGCTCTCACATTGGGCGAGGCGATCCCAGACACTGCCGTCGGCGGCGGCGGGAGCGGCCCTTCCGGTATTGGCGCCCACGACGACCGCCGGGGCGGCAGCCCGCTCGGCAGCCTGCTGGGCGGCGGCCTGATCGGCGGCCTGCTGGGCGACCCCATCCAGGAACGCGTTCCGGGCGTCGAGAGTCTGCTGCTCCACGACGGCGGCGACATAGGCATTGGCGGCAGCGATGGCTTCGACGGAGGGACTCTCGACAGAGATGGCTGCCGCAGCGACCGGGGCCGGGACGCTCACGCTGGCGGCGGCCAGCGAGCCGCCCGGAGCAGCGAAGCCGACACTGCTTGCGGCGGCGACGCCGCGGGGCTGCCCGAAGATGCTGAAGGCGAGGACGCCGGCGAGCACCGAGAAAGCACCGAGACCGATGAGCAGATCGTGACGCAGATGGGCGATGGCTGAGCGTCGACCCTTGCCTCCGACCTCGGCGGTCGGCTCGGCGACCGAGGTGCTTGAGCGCACGAGTGCCCAGCTGAGACCGGTGCGGTCGGCGACGCCGCTCTCGGTGCCGAGTGTGGTTGTGGCCGGATCGGTGAAACGGAATGCGAGTGTCATGTTTTTGCTACTCCTCCAGTGCGATCCGTAACGGAACCGCAACAGTCGGAGCACAGCCTGCAGGCTTTGTCACGCAAGTGCAACATTTGTCGCTGGAATGTGCCGTGACGACCGTCACATTCCACTTTTCCGGCAGCGGCGTCTGCTAGAACCCGCCGCGTCGACCCCTACTGGAGACGATTGGTGACTGAATTGTCCCTGGTGCCCTCGACAGTGATGGCCTCGATCCCTTGGGGTGCTTGGGATCTCTCAGATCAGCGAAAGCAACAGTTCGGCCGCGGCCCAACCCGAGGCCGCCGCACCGGGCACGCGGGAGCCGTCGAAAATATCGCCCGCAAGCACCGCTGGAGGTAACCCAGAAATTTTCCTGGTGAACCCCTCGAGACCGACATCTGGACGTGCAAAGCGCCAGCGTTGGACCTGCACCCCATCAGCAACCGGAGAGGCAGCAAGACCGGGCACGGCGCCGAGAAGGGTAGCGATCACCTCGGCATCGGGGGCGTCCCACATGGCCCGACTTGTGGCCGGGCCGGCATGAACGGTGAGCGACGGCACCGGTGAGATTCCCTTGCGCTGGTTGTCGGCCACCCAATCGAGCGGCTCTCCGCCCGGGCGAAGCGCTCCGGGTTCGGGAAGTCCCGACGGCCCGTCGAGCAGGGCCATGACCGCCAGACACGGATGGTAGGAGGCCGATTCCAGTTCCTCCCGCTCGGCCCGATCGAGCATGACCCCACCTGCAGCAAGGAGATCGAGGGTCTGCGGGATCGGCGCGGTGAGAAGCACCGCACCCGCCCGCAGTTCGGTGCCGTCGTCGACGATCGCCCGCCAGGAGTCGCCCGAGTCGTCGGTGTCGACCTGCAGTGAGGCCAATCGGGTGGAGGTGCGCACATCGAGGCCGATGGCCAGATGTTTGGCGATGGCGGTCATGCCGGTGCTGCCTCGCCAGCGGGGATGCCCATCGGGCACCACCGAACCATCGGGCTCGAGACGGGTGTCGAACCACTGCTCGACAACACCGGCAGCCTCCCAGCGGGCCACCTCGGCGGCGAAGGCCGGCTCCGAGGATGTGAAGAACTGAGCGCCATGATCGAAGACCCCCTCTCCCATCCTTCGGGTGGCCAGCCGACCGCCGACCCCACGGCCCTTGTCGACCACGATGACGCTGTGCCCCGCATCAACGAGACGATGAGCGGCGAGGAGTCCGGCGATACCCGCCCCCACGACGAGCACGTCAGCGATGGAGGTTCCGTTCGGATCGACGGGGGAACCCGACTGCGATGTGCTCACGACTCGGCGAGGGTGATGCCCACCGGGCAGCTCACGCCGGTGCCACCGAGACCGCAGTACCCGTTTGGATTCTTGGCGAGGTACTGCTGGTGGTAGTCCTCGGCGTAATAGAAGGGTCCGGCGAGCGCCAGCTCGGTGGTGATGGTGTCGAAGCGTTGGGCCTGCAGGATCGTGTCGAAGCGATCGCGACTGCGCTCGGCTGCGGCCAGCTGCTCGGGGTCGGTGGCGTAGATGGCCGAGCGGTACTGCGTGCCGACATCGTTGCCCTGGCGGTGACCCTGGGTCGGGTCATGGTTCTCCCAGAAACAGCGGAGCACGCCATCGAGGTCAACGATGGCTGGATCGAACACCACGAGCACCACCTCGGTATGACCGGTTCGGCCCGAGCACACCTCTTCATAGGTGGGATTCGGCGTGTAGCCACCGGCATAGCCCACTGCAGTGGTGACCACACCCTGAAGCTGCCAGAACTTGCGTTCGGCTCCCCAGAAACAGCCCATAGCAACAACGATCGATTCGCTGCCCTCGGGGAACGGCGAGGTCATGGGCGTACCGAGCACCAGATGAGCGCTGGCAACGGGCATGGTGGCCTCGCGACCGGGCAATGCCCGCTCCGGGGTGACCATCTCTGGGGTTCTGAATCCGAACATGGGGCCGAGGCTACCGACCGCTCTGCGTCAGCGCCCCAGCAGGGCAGCGACGGCCGAGGCGAAGGACTTCGTGTGCCGGTCAACATCCTCAGCGGTGGTGGCCGGGGCCATGAGGGCCATGTTGTGGAACGGAGCCAGAAGGACCCCGCGATTCATGCACCACAGATGCATGAAAGCGTCGAGTTCGTGGTCCACCGCGGCTGCGGCCTCTCCCCCGTTGCGCGGCGGCGGGCAGAACCAGTACTCGGCACGACATCCGAGCTGCTGCACATGCCAGGGAAGAGCGGCGTCGGCGATCACCCGTGCGACTCCCTCGGTCCAACGGGTGGCGAGAGCAATCGTGTGCTCGTAGTCGGCTGCCGTGAGGGTGGTGGCGAGGGTCGCCTGTGCGGCAGCAAGCGAAAGGGCATTGCCGGCGAGCGTTCCCCCCACGCCGCTCACATCGGTGTCGTCACTGAGGAACATCGCCGTGGCTCGTTCGGCCAACTCCGCCGAAAGCCCCCACGCCGCCATCGGGACCCCACCGGCGATTGGCTTGCCGATGGTGAGGATGTCCGGTTCGAGCCCGAATGCTGCCGTGTACCCACCGGGGCCGGCGCAGATCGTGTGGGTCTCATCGATGATGAGCAGAGCACCCGCCGCTCGTGTGCGTGCGGCAAGCGCCTCGAGATACCCCGGGTCCGGCAGCACGATGCCGATATTGGTGAGCGCGGGTTCGGTGAGCACGCAGGCGACATCGCCATGAGCGAGCGCGGCGTCGAGGGCATCGAGGTCGTTGAACTCGACCACGCGAGTGGTGAGGGCCGGATCAACCGCCGCTCCAGTGCTTCCCGGGCGGGGCACGACTGCACCATCGGCGTCGAGTACCGCGAAGGTCTCGTCGACAGTGCCGTGGTAGCACCAGTTCATCACGATGACCTTCGACCGGCCGGTGAGTGAACGAGCCAGTCTCAGCGCGAACCGATTGGCATCGGTGGCGGTGAGAGCGAACTGCCAGGCGGGAAGTCCGAATCGATCAGCCAGCATGGATGCGACATTGCCCGCCGAAGCACCCGGCAGCATCGTGGTGATGCCACGCGGCGCCTGCTGGGCGAGTGCTTCCACCACCGCGGGCAACCCATGACCCGCCATGGCTCCCGTGTCACCGAGACAGAGATCCACATACTCGTTGCCGTCGACGTCGACGAAGCGAGCACCGGAGGCCGATTCGACGAACACCGGGAAGGATCCGGGCCAACGACGCATCCAGTTCATGGGCACGCCGGCCACCAGATGCTTCTGGGCTTCAGCGGCCAGTTGCTGCGAACGCGGATGCAGGTCCACAAATCGCCGCTCCTCGGCGGCGCGGAGACTGGCGAGCCGATCACGATCAATACCGTTCATGCCCACACGGTAGAACGACAGAGCTCGCGATCACGTCCTTCGGAACTCAAGTCGGCGCTGTCCCATGTCGTGCGCCCGAGCGAGTCGTAGGCTGCTCCCCGTGCGCATGAGCCCGGGGATCGCGACGGTGGAACTGCGCATTGTTGCGCTGCCGCTGATCGAACCATTCGTGGCATCACATGGCACCGTGACCACCAGAACAGCGGTAATCGTTCGCGTGATCGGCGACGACTTCGAGGGCTGGGGCGAATGCGCCGCACTGCCGGAACCGACGTATACGTCCGAGTATGTCGACGGAGCATTTGCCGTGCTACGCGACGAACTGGTGCCCGGGCTTCTGCGAGCTGCGTCCGAGGCGCCCATCGAAGCAAAAGACGTTCGTCGACTGTTCGCCTTCTACGCCAACCATCCGATGGCCCGAGCGGCGATCGAACTCGCCCTGCTCGATGCCGAATGTGCAGCTGGAGGTCGATCACTCGCCCGACGATTCACCTCCGTCGACCCCGGGCCGGCGCCGACCGTTCCTGCAGGTGTCGCTATCGGACTCATGGACACCGC
>WLCQ01000080.1 GCA_009705225.1 Actinomycetota bacterium
CCGCTGTCGTCGGAGTATTCGGGGATAGCGCAGTCACGGTGTCGTGGACGATCCCCACCGACAACGGGGGCAGCGCGATCACCGGCTACACCGTGACCGCCTCGCCCGGCGGCTTCGAATGCTCGACCTCGGGCACGAGTTGCACAGTCAGTGGGCTGACGAATGGCACCGCATACACGTTCTCGGTTGTTGCGCTGAACGCGGTCGGTTCGGGCTCGGCCATGACATCAGCTGCAGTTGTGCCGGCGTCGATCCCGGGCTCTCCCTCTGCCGCAACCACGCAGTTCGGCGACTCCTCGATGACCGTGTCATGGACTGCGCCCTCGAGCAATGGTGGCAGCGAGATCACGTTGTACACGGTGACTTCGTCGCCGGGTTCGTTCACGTGTACGACGTCGACCACCAGCTGCACGGTCACTGGTCTCACCAATGGAATTGCCTACACGTTCACCGTGAAAGCGACGAACAAAGCGGGATCGAGTGTGCCATCAGCTCTTGCGCTCGGCACGCGCACGCCGGCGACGGTCCCCGGAGCGCCGACCTCACTTTCGGGCTCGAGTAGCGGAACCCAGATCACGGTGAACTGGACCGCTCCGAAGAGCGATGGTGGTTCAGGTGTCACTGGGTATCGCGTCACGGCATCACCGAGCGGCAAGACCTGTACGTCGACTTCTACCTCATGTGTGTTCACGTCCATGGGTGCTTACAGCCTGTACACGTTCACCGTCGTGGCCATCAACAAAGCCGGCTCGGGTGCACCGTCGGATTCCCTTTCGGTTGGTGTGGTCGTGGCTCCCGAGGCGCCGACTGGTGTTGTCGGCGTCTTCGGCGACTCGCAGGTCACTGTTTCCTGGATAGCGCCGGTGAGTGACGGCGGTAATGCGATCACGCTCTACACCGTCACTGCTCTTCCCGGTCGTCGAACATGCACAGCGACGTCCGCCACTTCGTGCACAGTTACCGGGCTGACGAACGGCGGCAGCTACACGTTCACAGTGGTCGCCGCGAACTCCCGCGGTGATGGCCAAGCATCTGAAGCCTCGGACGTGATCATTCCGGCATCGACCCCGGGATTCCCCCGATCGGTGGCCGCGGTGGCCGGGAACGCGCAAGCATCTGTGTCGTGGACCGCTCCAGCATCGAGCGGTGGCAGCGCGATCACGACCTACACCGTGACATCCACTCCCGGTTCGTTCACCTGCACGACCGCTACGGCGAGTTGCACGGTGACGGGTCTGACAAACGGAACCTCCTACAAGTTTGTGGTGACGGCGACGAACAAGGCAGGCACCGGTACGTCGTCTCTGGCTTCCGGTGCGATTGTGCCGGCGACGGTTCCCGGGGCGCCGAGTGCGGTTACCGGCGTCTTTGGCGATGGTGCCGTGATCGTGTCCTGGGCAGCACCGCTGAGCAATGGTGGCAGCGCGATAACCGGCTACACCGTGACCGCCTCGCCCGGTTCGTTCACGTGTACCTCACTGATCACGACCTGCACGGTGTCAGGACTCACGAACGGATCTTCGTACACCTTCACCGTGGTCGCCACGAACAGCGTGGGGACGGGAAGCCCGTCGGGCTCGACTGCGGGCATCATCCCAGCTGCAGTTCCCGGTGCGCCCACCTCCGCCACCACAGCGTTCGGTGACTCGTCGATGACTGTCTCCTGGACGGCTCCGACGAGCAACGGCGGCAGTGCCATCACGTCATACACCGTGACGTCCTCGACCGGATCGTTCACATGCTCCACGGTCACCACGAGCTGCACGGTCCTCGGCCTCACAAACGGCACGCCCTACGCATTCACGGTGAAGGCGACGAATCGGGCGGGCTCTGGCGCTGCTTCCGCTGTCGCCACCGGCCCGCGGACTCCGGCCACTTTCCCGGGAGCTCCGACCGGGGTGAGCGGGTCGAGCAGCGGTGCCTCGGTCACGGTCGTCTGGACCGCCCCGGCTGACGATGGCGGCGACGACGTCAGCTCCTACCGCGTCACAGCGAGCCCCGGCGGACGAACCTGCATCAGTTCGACCACGACCTGCGTGTTCAACGCGATGTCCGCCTACAGCTCCTACACATTCAGTGTTGTCGCCATCAATAAGGCGGGCGCGGGAACCCCGGCGAACTCCGGTTCCGTGGTGCTCTCGACCGTGCCCGGTGCTCCAACGGGAGTCACGGGGGCCTTCGGTGGAAGCAAGGTTGTCGTGAGTTGGACCGCTCCCGTGAGCGACGGTGGCGCAACGATCACCGGCTACACGGTCACTGCTAGTCCGGGCGGTGCGACATGCAGGACCGCTGGAGGGCTGACATGCACCGTCTGGGCCCTCACGAATGGAACGGCGTATTCCTTCTCGGTCGTCGCTACGAACAAGAACGGAGATGGCGCGCCGGCGAGCCTGCTCTCGACGATCACCCCGGCGACAACGCCGTCCGCGCCGCGAAATGTCGCCGGGACATCGAGTGCGTCGTCGGTGGTGGTCAGTTGGTTGGCTCCGACCTCGAACGGTGGCGGCGACATCACCTCCTACACGGTGACATCCTCACCCGGCTTGTTCACCTGCACGACTGCCGCGACCTCGTGCACGGTGACAGGACTTTCGAACGGCACGTCCTACACCTTCACCGTGGTTGCAACGAATAAGGCTGGCTCGGGCCCGTCCCCCTCTCCGTCAACTGCAGTCGTCCCCGCCGCCGCGCCCGGTGCTCCCACAGGCGTGTCGGGAGTGTTCGGCTCGAGTGTCGTGACCGTGTCGTGGTCCGCGCCAGCGAGCAACGGCGGCGCATCAATCACCCGTTACACCGTGACATCGACGCCCGGATCGAAGACCTGCATCACTGACGGATATTCGTGCACGGTCGCCGGCCTGACCAACGGAACCTCGTACACCTTCACGGTCATCGCCACGAATGCCGCCGGCTCCGGACCCACCTCGACCGCCAGTCGTTCCGTCACCCCGGCGACCACGCCAAGCATTCCGCTCAGGGTGAAAGCAGCGTACGGGTCAGGGTCCCTGATCGTGTCCTGGTCGGCTCCCGCGGTCGATGGAGGGGCACCGATCACCACCTATTCGGTGGCGTCGAGCCCGGGGTCGTTCACGTGTACGACGACTGAGTTGACCTGCGCGATCACGGGGTTGACGAGCGGTATCGCTTACTCGTTCACCGTGACAGCGACCAACATTGCAGGCACCGGATCCGCCTCCTCGCCGTCGACACCGATGGCGGTGGCCAGTGTGCCGGCTGCTCCGACGTCAGTGGTCGGGACATTCGGTGACTCCTCCGTCCTCGTGGTGTGGGATGCACCTGCCTCCAACGGTGCCAGTGTGATCTCCTCGTACTCGGTCATCTCCTCGCCGGGTGGATTCACGTGCACGACGGCGACGACTTCTTGCACAGTCACCGGACTGACGAACGGCACCTCCTACACGTTCACGGTCGCTGCGGCGAATGCGGTGGGAGCGGGTATCGCTTCAGTTCCTTCCGGTGTCGTCATCCCGGCTGCCGTGCCGGGTGTGCCGACCTCGGTGGTCGCCTCGTCTCGAGATTCCTCCTCCCGCGTCACCTGGGATGCGCCGTCATCGACCGGTGGAGCGACCATCACTTCCTTCACCGTTTCGGCGCAACCCGTGGCCGCGACCACGTTGCTCGGCGACACGAACCTCACGACAAGCGGAACACTTGATTCGCTGCACACCACGAACTGGTCATCGAATGGTCAGTACGTCTCCTACGCCTTCAGTTCACCCGCCGGTCCGGTTGCTCTCGCGCTCGGCTACGCGAACGGTGGCGTGAGGGCCGTGCGTCGGGTCGAGGTCGACGGTGTGCTCCTCAACTCCACGGCCAATTTCCCCGGGACCGGCTCCTCAAGCACAAGAGCGACTGCGACACTTGGTTCGGTGACTCTGAAGGAGGGTCGCCATACGGTGACCATCACGTGCGTCATCGCATCGGGGTGCGTCGGATCTCTCGACGCGTACCATCTGACCTACACCAATGGAGCAACGCCAGCTGTGTGCGTGACGCCGGGAACCGCGTTCTGTACGGTCACGGGACTGACCAACGGGGCCTCGTACACGTTCACGGTGACGGCGACCAACAAGGCTGGGTCTGGTGTCGCATCAACTGCTTCGACTGCGGTGATTCCCGCCACGGTTCCCGATGCGCCAGCATCGGCGGTCGGAACTTTCGGAGACGGCAGAGTTTCTGTCACCTGGTCTCTTCCGACCACGAACGGCGGCAGCGTGCTTACGGGTTACGTCGTGACCTCGTCGCCGGCATCAGATGGTTGTGCCTCCATGGCCACTCTCGGTTGCACTGTCACGGGCCTCTCCAACGGCGTTGCCTATGTGTTCACAGTGGCAGCGAAGAATGCCAACGGAAAGGGCGCCGGGACCTCCACAACTGCCGTGACTCCGATGACTCTTCCCGGCGAACCAACTGCAGTGCTCGCCACGGCAGGTTCCGAATCGACCCTCGTGTCGTGGACTGCTCCTGAATCGACCGGCGGCGGAACCATCACGAGCTACACGGTTACTGCCTCGCCGGGGGGCGCGAACTGCATCGCATTCTCCGCGACGTCGTGCACGGTGTGGGGACTGACCAACTACACGAAGTACTCGTTCACGGTCACAGCAATGAACGCTGCTGGTCGCAGCGCTGCCTCCGATGTTTCCGCCAAGGTGATGCCGATACCCGATCTTGATGCTCCGACAGATGTCGCCGTGTCGGTTTCGCGATCCTCAGCGACGATTTCCTGGACCGCACCAGGCGCAGTGGCCGAGCTCGGATTGGCCGTGACCTACAACGTGGTGGCCACCACGTATCGACTGTCGGGATGGACGTCAGCGATCGTTGACGGCGAGAGCGTCGCGGTGGCTGTGTACACCGTGACGAGTCGCTCCGTCTGTTCGAAGTCACCCGTTATGGGATCCACGGGACGCAGCTGGACGTCGACCACCTGCTCCGCAGACGATCTTCTCAACGGAACGAGTTACATCTTCTCGGTGACAGCGTCGGTCGACGGTTACACCTCCTCGACCGCCACACTCGCCACCGGTTACACCCCGACGGGCGTACCGGGTCGGGCGACCAGCGTTTCGGCGACGAGTGGTGTTGCTTCCGCAGTGGTGACTTGGGGCGCTCCGTCTGACGATGGCGGGTTCCCGGTCAGCTCCTATCGAGTGCTGGCCACGCCCACGTCGGGTTGCCCCGATGGCACGACCTGTCCGGTGCGTACATGCATCTCGTACTCGACAAGCTGCGCGGTGACGAGACTCTCGGCGGGCGTCTCGTATGTATTCGCCGTGTACGCATCGAACTCCTCAGGCTCGAGCAAGGCTTCGGAGAATTCCGATGCAATCACGATCCCATCGGCTCCAGGTGCCCCCACCGCTGTGACAGCGTCAGTCGCCGACGGCTCGGTGCTCGTGTCGTGGAATGCGCCCTTGTCCAATGGTGGATTGCCGGTCACGTCCTATCTGGTGACCTCCTCCTCGCTGTCCCCGAAGACTTGCACCGCCGTGGGCGGCACGAGCACCGCCAACTGTCGCATCGCGGGCCTGACCACAGGGCAGAGCTACACGTTCACGGTCACCGCCACCAATGACGCCGGCACCGGAACCTCCTCGACGGCCTCGAACGCGGTCACGGCGATGGTGATCCCCTCGGCGCCGCTCAACATCGCCGGCGTCTGGGGTAACGGCTCGGTGTTGGTCTCATGGTCGGCGCCGAGTTCGACCGGCGGTGGTTCGCTCGTGTACTCGGTGAGTGGCTATTACACAGCCGACAACGGGGCAACCAAGGTTGTGCTCACCGGTCTTTGCGCCTCGATCGCCGTGCTGGTGTGTGAGGTTTCCACACCGATCACCGCGGCGTACTTCCTCACCGTCACAGCTGCGAACGCGGCGGGGTCCGGCCCGGAATCGGGCGCGCTTCGCAAGACCCTCGCTTCTGTGGTCCCAGACGCTCCGACCGCAGTGAAGGCACAGGGGAGCAGCGGTTCCGCCCTGATTTCGTGGACGCAAAGTTTCAACGGAGGCCCGGCGATCAGCGCGTATTACGCCGTGAGCTACAGCGCAGCTGACTCCGTGACGCACACCTGCTCATCGGCCTCAAATCTCTACTGTCGGGTGAGCGGTCTGCTGTCCGGCGTGAGTTACACCTTCACGGTGTACGCCAAGAACGCCAGCGGCGTCTCGGCAACCTCCTCGCCCTCGGCGTCGACATCGTTCTCCTCCACGCCGGGTGCGCCGCGAAATGCTGTGGTCACTCCCGGGGTGACGAAAGCATTCGTTTCGTGGACCGCTCCGGAATCAAACGGCGGAAGTGTGATCACCAGCTACGTCGTTTCGGCGTGGGTGACGGGTTCCGACAAGTCGAAGGTTCTGCGTTGCACCGCGACGAGCACGACCTGGTGCATCGTCAGCGGTCTCACCGCCGGGCAGCCGTACACGTTCACCGTGCGTGCGCTCAATAACGTCTCGGCTGAACTCGGCATCGACTCGACCCTGAGCGTGGGGTCGTTCACGATGCTCTCGTCGTTCGCGATCGGGGCGTACACCTTCAGTTCGGACTCGATCACGTTCGACTCCGCCGGCAGATTCACAGGAACCGGTTCGCTGGCCGTTGAGTCGGTATCGATACCGATCTCGTTCGTCTACACGAACAGTCTCAACTGGACAATCACGGCAACGAGCGAAACACGCCTCTTCGGTCGTACCCCGACCGTGGGCGGGCAGTTCTCGAGCTCGACCAGCACCGGTAGCACGGTCACGGTCAACAAGATCACGCTCACGCTGAGTGGGGTGACCCTCGGCGGCTACTTCGGAATCAGCGGCGTGTTCAACCTGATGAACTCCACCAGTGGCGCCTCCTTGACATTCGTCGGTTCAGCGACCGTGGCGGGGTACACGCTCAAGACGGTGACGATGTCTACGTTCACCGTGACTCGAATCGGATTCGCCGGACTCATCTCCACCGAATTCTTCAAAGCTCGGGTCGAGGGCATGGTCTACCTCTCAACCCCCGATGAGGAACTGGGCTACACGATCACCGATGTCTTCGGCACCGAACGCGCAGTCGTCGCCGGCGACTTCTACCTGGCGGCCACCGAGGTCCAGATCGGCTTCGCCTCGTTCGTCGTGACCGGCGAGGTCAAGACCGGGCGTTCCGGTGGGTCGAACTGGTTCGGCTTCGAGACCCGCGTGAAGCTGGGCAACGGTGCCGCAGCAAGGAGCGTCGCTGTAGTGGCGGCCTTCGGCTCGAACGGAGATTTCAAGCTCGGCGGCGGCGGCACGGTCTTGCTCGTGGGCATCCCGGTCGATGTGCTCGTGTCCTACCAGAGCGCCGCCGGCGGGAGCGTGATCTACATCGAGGGAGCGATCGTCCTCTTCGAGAACACCGAACTCGTCATCAGCGGGTCTGTCGGTTGGGGCTCCAGCGGGGTCTCGGTCGTCATGACCGCCCAGATCAACTTCACGATCGCTGGTTTCAAGTTCGGATCAGCATTACTCACCGTGGCGGTCACCCCCACCAGGCAGTCCATCACCGTCGCCGGCATCTTCGATGCGACCGTGTTCCGGTCTTCGTTCACCGCCACCTTCGGCGTACACGACGGTTACATCTATCTCCGCTTCACGATGGAGATGAATCTGAACCTCGGGGTCGCCGGAGCCAACGGCTCCATCACGGTCACGAACTGCAATGACGCTGACTGCACGAGCATCCGGGACTGGACTGATCTGTCGGTCACGCTCGTTGGGTCGCTCGAAGCGCTGGGTCGGAAGTTCGAGTTCACCCAGAGTCTCCCGATCGGCTTCACGTTCTCGTTCTCGAGGTCGTACTCGTTCAGCGTGTCAGGAGGCTGGTCGGCGTTCAGTTACGGCGCCTCCGGCTCGTTCGAGATCTTCCTGTCATCGGGCAAGCCGTACTTCCGCCTGAGTGCGTCGCTCAGTCTCTGGGCGAAGGTCGATCTGGGTTTCCTGGGCACCATCGCAATCTCGATCGGCGGCGGCATCGATACCGATCGCGGCATCTGGGTCGAGATCTCCGGCGAACGCTGCACCATCCTCCCGTTCCGCTGACCGGTCACGAATCGGCAGTCGGCGGCCTCTGGTGAGCGGTAGTTTCGGGTTCGCGTTCGCACGCAGCCGGCCGCGCCATGGGGGACTCCACGCATGACCACTACTGAGACCGACCAACGACCGCTCGTCATCGTCTCGGCTGATTGCCATATCGGGCCGCGACTCGTCGAGGATCTGCGGCCCCACTGTCCGCCCGGGTTGCTCGGTGCGTTCGACGCGTATGTGCAGTCCGACAACCGCTCGAAGGGCCGTTATGTCGAAGCCGACGCGACCCACGAGGCCGACAGCAACGCCACTGCCCCGGCCTTCGATCCCACATCACCATTTCGCAACAACACCATTCCCGGTCATCACGATCCCGTTGCCCGACGGGCTGATCTCGACTTCGAAGGTGTGGCTGCCGAAGTTATCTTCCACGGCAGTCAGAACAACCAGCCCATCCCGTTCCAGACCTCGATGCTGGGCATCCCCGAGGACTCCGAACTCGGCCTCGCCGGGATTCGCATCTACAACGACTGGTTGGCGACGATGTGCGCGCAGGCTCCCGGTCGTCATGTTGGTCTGGCGCATCTGCCGATGTGGGATGTCGATCTCGCCGTGGCCGAACTGCGCCGGGCGGCCGATGCCGGGCTCAAAGGTGTGAACTTCCCCGCACCGCGTCCGTGGTTGCGCCCCTACAACGATCGGTCATGGGAACCGTTGTGGGCAGCGGCCGAAGAACTGCGCATGCCGCTGTCCACCCATTCCGGTGCTGGCGATCCTGAGGTATTTCAAGGTCCCGAGCTCATCGCGCTCATGTCGATCGAGAGCGGTGGTTGGTTCAGTCGCCGGGCCGCGCATCTGCTCATCTTCGCCGGTGTGTTCGAACGTCATCCCGAAATCAAGCTCGTGCTCACCGAACAGCCGGGGGAGTGGTGGCCCTATCTGGTCAACGAACTCGACTCCGTGCATCGCACCAACTCCTCCTACGGCGGTCCGTTCCTGCGGCAGGTGCCCAAGGCGCCATCGGTGTACCTGCATCGCAATGTGTTCATCGGCGCCAGCTTTCTGTCGAGGGCCGAAGCTCGGGGCGCGGTGCGCGACGGTTACGCCGATCGCATCATGTGGGGCTCGGACTATCCGCATATGGAAGCCACGTTCCAGGCCGGCGATGTCGCCATGAGTCAGCTCTCGATGCGCTACACGTTCGAGGGAATGGCCGAATCCGATGTGCGCGCCATGCTCGGTGGCACGGCGGCCTCGGTCTACGACCTCGACATGGGCGCGCTCGGCAAGGTGGCCGACCGCATCGCCGCCCCCACGTTCGCCGAGATCGCGGAGCCGCTCGCCGAAATCCCGCAAGGAGCGAGCATGTTCGCCTTCCGCACCTTCGGCCCCTGGGCCTGATCGGTGGCTTGACCCGCGTACCCGGTCGCTCGATTCATGCTGGGTTCATCTCGGAGTCATCGCAGTCCCAACTAACGTCCAATCCATGAAACGTGCTGCGATTGTCCTGTCCACGGCCCTGCTGCTCACCTCGGTGTTGGCGGCCTGTGGTTCCAGTTCCTCCGAGTCGTCCACCAGCACGACGAAGGCGGTCAAGACCTCATCGGCTTCAACGGTTGAAGGTGTGCTCGCCCTCGGTCGCCCGGTCGTGCTCGGACATGCCGCCGGTGAGAACACCGCACCGCACTCCACGATGTTCGGTTTCTCCGAGTCGGTGAATGCCGGCGTCGATGTGATCGACCTCGACATCCAGCGCACCGCCGATGATGTGCTGGTGGTGCAGCACGACGACAACACCAAGCGCACCACCGAGAGCGATCTCAAGGTGCATGACCTCACCTACGAGCAGATCCATGCGCTCGACAACGGCTACTGGTTCGCCAGCAGCTGCGCCAACACCTGCACCGGCAAGCCCGAGACCGAGTACATCTACCGCGGTATGCGCACCGGCAAGGTCACACCGCCCACGGGCTACACCGCCGATGATTTCGCAGTCCCGCGTTTCTCCGATGTGGCCGAGCGTTGGCCGGACTACGTGTTGAACATCGAGATCAAGGGCGATGCCCCCGACGCGTTCCACACTGCCGATCTGCTGGCCGCCGAGATCACCCGACTCGGCCGCACCGATTCAGTGGTCGTCACCTCGTTCAAGGATGACGTGATCGCCCACTTCCATGAACTGCTTCCCGAGGTGATGATGTCGCCCGGTCTCGACACGCTCACCGCGTACGTGCTCGCCGGTGGTTCGATTCCCATGTGGGAGAAGATCCTGCAGGTCCCGCCGGACTACCAAGGTGTTGAGGTGTTCACGCCGTCCTATGTCGAGAAGACCAAGGCCGGCGGCTACGTCAATTGGGTCTGGCCCAATGGCGCTGGTGAGGACGAGGCCGGTTATCTCGACCTGTTCGAGCGCGGCGCGAACGGCATCAACGCCTCGGCCCCGGCTGCGGGTGTGGCGGCGCTGAACACCTACCTCGAGCAACTCGAGGAGTAGGCCGCGCGTCTGGTCAGCCAGTGTTGCTAACTGCCCAGTGCTTCGCGCTCGATCGCAGCCGCTGACTTCAGCACGTTGTGGGCCACGAACGAACGCTCACCGGCGGCTCGGGACTCCAGCAGGTCGGCCTTGCGGCGACGGGCCTCGGCTACGCCTTCACCGGCGTTGAAGATCACATAATCCACGAGATGCAACGCCAACTGCTGATCAGCAGCATCGCCGGTGGCGAGTGCGTCGGCGCGGGCCAGCAGTGCATCGACACCACCGATGAGGCCAACAACCTCGGTGGCGATCTGCGCCCGGGTGGACGGAAACACCATCGACGGGTTGCCGTCGTACCAACCCATGTAGCGACGCAGCACATCGCGCACAGCAAAGGGCGTGCACCCATAGAGCGGTTGCAGATGCTCGCTCTCGTCGAACTCGGGGGGCA
>WLCQ01000081.1 GCA_009705225.1 Actinomycetota bacterium
ATGAGTTCATAGACCCGCATAGCGGATTTTGACCTCCCTGTGGACCCACACCCCCCTGGGGTGTCGGGGCCCCGTACGCACGGGGCAGGGCTTTAGTTGTGGATTGATGACTCTACCGGATGGGTGCCGCGAACCCCAAGAGCAGTTCGGATCAAGACGAGGAACAGGCCTCGCCGAGCACAATTCGCGATCCCGCAACCAGACCCAACGGCTCCAACCCGCCGAGCGGAACCTCGATCGCCGTGCGATAACGACCGACGGCGCTGTAGGTGGGACAGGTCCGGGTTCCGGCAGGACACGGTTGCATGTCGGCGCTCGACACGAACCCGCCATCGGCGTTGAACCACGCGATGGAGAGTGGCAGCAGCGTGTCCTTCATCCAGAAGGCGGCCCGGGTGTCCGATGGGAACGAGAACACCATGCCCGCACGGCCACCCAGTTCAGGATCAGTGACGCCCATGAGGCCCTGCTCCTGCGAGGCCTCATCATCAGCCAGCCAGACGCAATGCTGTTCGGTGCTGCCATCAGGATGGGTGATGGTGATGGTGACCGACCGAAACCCGGCGGGAGCGACAAGTGCACGGTCCGGGGAACCCGGTCCGGGCACCGAAGGCGGCAAGGTGCCCGGCGACACGTCGATGGGTGTGGTCGTGGATGGAGTCATCGAACTGATCGTTGAGGTCGATGCCGCTGCTGGCTGCGAGGAACCTGCAGAGCTACATCCCACCAGCAGCGCGGACCCGAGGACCACCGTGGCTACCAGCAGCGAGCGCAAAGGTGCGCCGATGATCACGGCAGGGGGGCAGGAGCGCCGTAGAGCCCGAGGGTCTCTGTCGCGCGGGCGGCGAGTCGATAGCTCTCTGCCGCTGACGGGAAGGCCCCGGTGCGAACATCGTCGGCATAGGCGCTGAGCGCCCGCACACCGTCGGTACCGAGTTCGGCGTACCGACGGACGAACTTGGGCAGGATGCGATCCTGCAGGCCAAGCACATCGTGGAACACGAGCACCTGACCATCGCAGCCCGGCCCGGCACCGATGCCGACCGTCGGGATGTCGATGGCGTCGGTGATCATCGAGCCGACCTCTTCAGGCACACCCTCGATGACGAGCGAGAAGCAACCGGCGTGCTCGAGCGCCTTTGCATCGTCGACGAGCGCGAGCGCCGCCTCATGCTGACGGCCCTGCACCTTGAAACCGCCCATGGCATTGACCGACTGGGGCGTGAGACCGATATGACCCATGACGGGGATCTCGGCATCGACGAGGGCCTCGATCATCGGGAGACGCTTCCGGCCGCCTTCGAGCTTGACGCACTGGGCGCCAGCGCGGATGAGCTCGGCGGCATTGCGAACCGTGTCCTCGACCGACACGTGATAGCTGAGCCACGGCATGTCGGCGACGATCAGCGAGGAAGGCTTGGCGCGGGCCACTGCGGCGGTGTGATGCGCCATATCGGCCACCGTGACCTGCAGCGTGTCGTCGTAGCCGAGCACGACCATGGCGACGGAATCGCCAACCAGAATCAGGTCGATACCGGCAGCATCGGCCATCCGCGCACCGGGTGCGTCGTAGGCCGTGACCATGACCAAGGGAACGTCGCCGCGGCGGACCTTGCGACCCTGAACGGAAGGCACGGTGGTACGTGCGCTCATTGGAGCCTCCTCACCCGTCCAGCGCCACGATGGCTGCCGGCGGATGAGGAAAACGCTAGTGGCCGTGCCCACCGACAGCAAAGCGCCCGGATGTGACGATCGACCGCCACTGATCCGCCACTGATCCGCCAACCATCCACAAGGTCCCCGAGTGCCGGACCGGGCGCTAGGGCTTGCGCGTGGTCGACGTGGTTGAACTGGTGGACGAGGAGGTCGAACTGGAGGTGGATGAGCTCGACGATGAACTCGACGACGAGGTTGGCAGCGATGTCGACGACGTGGATGACGTGGAGGAACTGTCGAACAACGTGGTGCTCGAGGAGGTGGCGGTTCCCCGGAAGTACTGGTCGGCGGGTCGGGTGAACGGACAGGACGCAAGTCCCTGGGTGGCGCGGGTCATGTACTTCTGCCAGATCGTCGACGGGAGCGAACCGCCGGTGACGGAGATGCCGTGCACCGACTTCATGAACGATCCATCGGGATGACCAACCCAGACCGCCGTTGTGAGCTTGCAGGTGAAACCGACGAACCAGGCGTCGCGATAGTTCTCGGTGGTGCCGGTCTTGCCTGCTGCCGGCTGGGAGATCTTGGCCCCCGTTGCCGTTCCGCCTTCGACCACCTGGTTGAGGGTCCATCCCACCGACTTGGCAACATCGGGTTCGAGCACCCGCTTACGCACCGGCTTGTTCTCGTAGAGCACCGTGCCCTTGGCATCGGTGACCTTGGTGACCACCGACGGAGCAATGTGCTCACCGTCGTCGGCGATGGTGGAGTAGCCCGACGCCATGTCGAGCACCGAGACTTCGCTCGTACCGAGCGTGAGCGATGGCACCGCTTTGAGGTCGCTGCTGATGCCCATCTGACGGGCCAGCGCGGCCACGTTCTCCGGTCCGACATCGATCATGAGTTGCGCGAACGCCGTGTTCGATGAACGCATCGTGGCCGACACGAGATCGAGCGTGCCGAGACCGGCGTCGGCGTAGTTGCCCACGCTCCAGTCCTTGCCCGCATCAGCCTTGGGGATGGTCAGCCGGGCCGGCGAGTTGTAGCTCTTCGAAAGGCCGATGCCCTGGTTGAGCGCCTCGGCCAGGGTGAACATCTTGAACGCCGACCCAGCCTGTCGTCCGGCGCCGCCGCCCTCAGTACCCACGGCGAGGTTGAGCTTGGAATAGGGGCCTTTGCCGTTGAAGTCGAGTCCGCCGATCATGGCCCGGACCGCACCACCGTCGTCGATGGAGACCAGCGAGCTGGCGGGGTCGCCGGGTAGATCAAGGGTTGAGGTCACGGCGTCGGCAGCCGCCTGCTGATCATCAAGATCGAGGGTCGTGTACACACGAAGACCGCCGCCATAGACCTGCGCGTCGGTGAAGCCTCCCTTGGTGACCAACCACTGCCGCACATAGTCAACGAAGTACTCAGTGCCCCACTCCGGGTTGGCGACCCGGCCGAAGTTGTTACGCGAACTGCGCACCACCACATTGTCCCAACCCAACTGGGAGGTGGCGTCGAACTGTTCCTGCGAGATCGCACCGGTGACGACCATGGCCTTGAGCACCGAATTGCGACGCTGCAATGCCGTGGCCCGGTTCGAACTCGCCTTCGGGTCATTGGGCGGCAATTGGGCATCGGCGGTCTCGGGAGCACGGATGAGGCCGGCGAGATACGCGCATTCGGGGAGCGTGAGCTCCTGGACGTTCTTCTTGAAATACGCGAGCGACGCCGCTTCCACGCCATACGCACCGCGACCGAAGTAGATCGTATTGAGGTATCGGGTGAGGATCTCCTGCTTGGAGAGTTCGCGCTCGACCTTCACGGCCAGCGCCGCCTCCTTGATCTTGCGGGTGACGGTACGTTCCTGCGTGAGATACACATTCTTCACGTACTGCTGGGTGATCGTGGAACCACCCTGCGACACACCGCCGTCGCGGAAGTTGGTCCACAGCGCCCGCACGATTCCGGCTGGATCGACGGCACCGTGGTCATAGAACGTGCGATCCTCAGCCGCGAGAACGGCTTGGATGAGCGTGGGGGGCAGGTCTTCATAGTTCACGTTGATCCGGTCGACCCCGCCGGACAGTTGGGCGATGGAATTGCTCTCGGCACAGCCGGCGGTGACCTCGCTGGCGCAGAAGAAGGAGGTCTGCAGCAGCTGCGGGTCCTTATCGGGAAGCGGAACCTGGGTGAAGAGATACGCCGCGCCGGTGATGACGAAGATGCCGATGATGGCGAGTCCGAACAACGGGCGGCGGGCCCTCCAGAGCCGGCTGCGACGACCGATCGGGTTCCTCCCCGGACCTTTCTCGCCCGCTCGTGTCGCCCTGCGCTTCGAGCCAGGAGTCGCTTGCTTCTTCGCCATCAGCGGATCAGGCCGATCGAGCGGGGTTCAGCAGGAACGTGCGGGCCAGATGGTTCCAACTGCAACTCGGACAGACCTCGACCACATAACAGGAGAATTCGCCACTGCGCTTGGAGAGCGCCTTCAACTCCTTCGCTGAGGTGATGCACCGTCCGAAGCTGGGTAGGCGAGGACCGAAAACATAGGAGACGAGTACAAGTTTGTGCGCCTCGCAGATGGGGCAGTCCTCGCGGGAGGGCTGGGCGCACTCCCGGGCGGCACGCATGAGTTCGGGGTGCGCGTCGCAGACCTCATGCTGGGCGAGACGACCCTTGCGGTACTCCGAGATGAGGTGTTGGCGCGCGAGCCGGTAGTCAACCTCTCCCGGCGTACGTCGTTCGACGCCCCGGATCGACCCTGCAGTGAAACTCACAAAGAGCGAGGCTAGCGACCGAATCGCCCGCCGAACCCGCGGTGGAGAGATCCGGTCCACCGGTTCCGGGGATCGGCGCGGGAGAATGCCGGGGTGAGCTACTCAGAATCCCGATCCGATGCCCATCCGACGCCGGCTCTGTTCCCCGCCGACTCCCGCATCACGACCGACGTCGTGACCTACGGCCCCGACATCGCCAACGAGAGCTCCCTGCGCCTCCTTGGCAATCCCGATGGCAAGCGCGTGCTGGTTCTCGGCACCGGACACGGCCACAACGTGGTGGCACTGGCCCGACAGGGCGCACACGTGATCGGGGTTGACTCCGACCTGGCCAACATCGAGGCCACCCGCGATCTCGCCGAGGCCCACGAGGTACGGGTCGAACTGCATCAGGGGGATCTTGCCGAACTGCCCTTCGTCCGGGCTGACGCCATCGACATCGCCGTCTCCACCTTCGAACTCGGTCGAGTCGCCGACCTCGACCGGGTGTTGCGTCAGGTGAACCGCGTGCTGCACACCGGCTCGGCGCTCACCTGTTCACTTCCCCATCCGGCATCGCTCATGCTCGAGGAATCGATGCAGGGTGCTCCCCGGGTATCACGTTCCTACGGAGATCAGACCGCCATCCGCGTCGGCGGCCAACGGGTCTATGCCCGGGGTGTCGCCGATCTCTTCTCCTCATTCGGCCGCGCCAACTTCCGCGTCGACACGATCCTCGAGCCAACGGCGTCGGGTGAAGGTCGACGCAGCCCGTTCTGGATCGAAAGCATGGCCAAGGTCCCCGCCACGCTCATCCTGCGGGGTCGCAAGGACGGCATCTGAGCCGAGGGCGTGCCCGAGATCCGAGTCGCTGATCTACCCGCGACCGGCCTGCTGCTCGGCCCACCACAGATCGAGGCGGCGAAGTGCTTCCTCGCGTCCCAGCGGACCCTCTTCGAGACGCAACTCGAGCAGGAAGTCGAGCGCACGCCCGACGTCGCGGCCCGGACGCAGTTCGAGATGTGTCATGACCTCGGTACCGTCGAGATCGGGACGGATGGATTCGAGTTCCTCGAGCGCACGAAGTTCGGCGATACGGGCCTCGAGTTCGTCCATCCGTCGGCGCAGGGTCTCGGCCTTACGAGCATTCCGAGTGGTGCAGTCACACCGGGTGAGTTCGATCAGTTGCGGGAGGAGGTCACCGGCATCGCGCACGAACCGTCGCACGGCGGAATCGGTCCAACCCATCTGGTAGGTGTGGAACCGCAGATGCAGGAACACCAGCCGACTGACCGCTTCGACATCATCGGTCGAGTACTTGAGCGCCTTCATGCGATCCCGGGTCATTCTCGCCCCGACAACCTCGTGATGATGGAAGGACACACCGTTGTCGCCGATGGCCCGGGTCCGAGGTTTGCCGACATCGTGGTAGAGCGCCGAGAGTCGTACGAGCCGCTCGGGTCGGGTGTTGGCCACCACCGCGATCGTGTGGGTGAGCACATCCTTATGACGATGGATCGGGTCCTGTTCGAGCCTCATCCGTGAGAATTCGGGGAGGAACTGATCGATCAGTCCTGTGTCGGCAAGGAACCACAACCCGGGGGACGGATCCTCAACAACGAGCAACTTGTCGAACTCATCGCGGATCCGTTCCGCTGACACGATCTCGAGCCTTGGTGCCATCGTGCGCACAGCATCGACGAGCTCCTCATCGGGCTGCAGGCCGTATCCGGCGATGAACCTCGCCGCCCGCAGCATCCGCAACGGGTCATCGGAGAAGGAGGACTCAGGGGAAAGCGGGGTGCGAAGTCGACCGGCAGCGAGGTCAGCGGCGCCGTCGAACGGATCGATAAGCACAGGGTCAGGCAGGGCCAGCGCCATCGCGTTGATTGTGAAATCCCGGCGTGAGAGATCCGCCTCGATGGCATCAGAAAACACCACGGAGGGTTTGCGGGAATCGGGGTCGTAGGCCTCCGCCCGATGGGTTGTGATCTCGAAGTCCCAGCCGTCGGTCCGACAGCCGATCGTGCCGAACCGCTCGCCCTGGGACCACACCGAGTCGGCCCAGCCCTTCACGATCCGCTTGGTATCGGCCGGCAGCGCGTCAGTGGTGAGGTCGATGTCGCGTCCCGAGCGCATGTCGCGGCCCAGTAAGAGATCGCGCACCACTCCACCGACGAGGTAGAGCGAGAACCCGGCTTCGGTGAAGCGCTCCGCCAATGGTTGGGCGCGCTCAAGCACGGGGAGCAGTCGATCGGGGATCACGGCTGCGAGGCTACCGGTGCGACACCGGCCTCTCGGGCACAGCACTGAGAGCCGCCGGAACACCGCGGCGTCGTAGTCTCATGGCACTTCCATGCAACGACTTGCCCCGTCCAACCGAAGCTTCGACCGGTTCCGCATCGGCACGTGGAGAGGTGATGACCACATCGCGCTCCTCAGTCCGAAACCGGGCACGATGCCTACCCAACCAGGGATCGCCCGCGCCCTCGACGAAGTGCGTCACCGCGGGTACCACAGCGTGCTCACCCCGGCACTGGCCGCCGGCGAGCAGCAACCGTTCCACGCGGCCGGTTTCGAACTTCATGAGCGACTCCACCTGCTGCGCCGCGATCTTGCGCACCTCGGCCGACTCGACCAATACGAACCGGTCGATGGCCGGGCCGGCCACAACATGGCGACCAGCGAGCGGCCCGCGATCAGGCGGGGCCGACGACGAGATATCCCCACGGCGCTGCATATCGATGGTCTGGCATTCGAACCGTTCTGGCGTCTCACCGCTGAGGGCTTGGCTGAAGCCCGACTGGCCACTCCTCGCTCTCAGTTCCGAGTGCTCGGCAAGCGACAGGTGCTCGGCTACCACGTCACCGGATGTGCCGAGACCACGGGATATCTCCAGCGGCTCGCCGTTCACCCGAACCACGCAGGGCATGGGTTCGGCGCGGCGCTCGTACAGGATGCGCTTCAGTGGTCGCAGCGTCGCGGTTGCACCACGTTGTTCGTCAACACCCAGGAGACGAACGCTCGGGCACTGAGCCTCTATCTGCGTCTGGGCTTCGAACTTGAAACCACCGGCCTCGCCGTGCTGCGGCTTGATATCGACGGTCGGGCATGAAGCGCGCCAGCATTCTGCTCAGCGCAATCGGTGTTGTTTTGGGGCTTGTGTTCTCTCTCGCTGCTCCCAGCGACGGACAGATCACCGAAACCACAACCGCGGACTCCACTTCTCGTTCGCAGATCCATCTCGTGTCGGTCTCCCCCTGGATCGGGCCGGCCGCGGTGTTCCGCGCCGAAGTCGACCTGCGCGATGTTGCCGGAGCGACCGGCGTGACCTTCACGCTTCATCAAGCAGTGAACGATCGAGCGGCGCTCGATCGAGCGATCGCCGGCGAGCAGTTCGGCGCCACGCTTTTACGCGGGGAAGCCGCGAGTTCGGGCGGCGCCTCGGGACTCGCGGTCATCGACATACCGGTCTCGGATACCTGGCCAGCGCCGGAGAACGGTGTGGTGCTCACCACCAGCGGCGTCCTTCCGCTGGCAATCGTCGCAGTCGGAGCGAACGGCGACGAACTCGCAACCATCGTCACCCACCTGATCCGTCTGCCCGATCCCGACTCGAGGACCGGCCCTCTCGCAATCGGGCTTGTGGTCGAACAGTGGGAGAGACCCTCCATCGCCCTTGACGGCGGCACATTTCTCGCTCCCACCGATGCCGATCACCTGCTGACAACACTTCGGACCCTTGACGAGTTCGCCCGCGTGCCGTTGAGCACGCTGCCGAGCGCGAGCACACTCATCGACCTGAACCTCACTCGGCCCGAGTTCGACCAGGCCAGTCTTTCCTCGTTGCGGCCCGCGCCGACCCGGCAACTGCTTGCCTCGACCTATGCCCCCATCGCTGTCAGTTCGTGGCTGTCCGATGGCCTCGTCGCCGAGACCGAGAACCAGTTCACCGCTGGAACCGAGAGCCTGATCCGACAATTGGGCGCAACACCCGATAATCGCATCGCAGTGATCACTCCATCGATCGACTCCACTGCACTGGCACTGCTCCACAACCGGGGCACCCGAGCAGTGATCGTGCCCTCCGATCAGTTGCTCCCGAAGATCGACAGTGCCCGAACGCCGACCCCAACCCTCGGATTCGATGTTCGGACGCCAAACGGGGACCGAATGCAAGCCATCGCCACGGACTCGACAGTGACCGCTCGACTGCAGGTAGACGGCGGCGTCGATGGCAGTTTCGACGCTGTGGCCGCCGGACAGAACGCAGTCGCCGACCTCGCTCTCATCGGTCTCGCCGCTACCGGCGACGCTCGCGGTCTCGCCATCGTTGTCCCCGGATCCACCCCCACCGCCACGCTCAGAGTGCTCCTGAGTGCGCTCGCCGACCGTGACGGCGCCGGCGCCGGCGCGCCCGGCTCCGCACTGCTGAGCCCGGTGACTCTCGACGACCTCTTCGCCATCACCGACGTAACAACCACCTTTGATGCCAAGGGCCGCGTGCCCGTGGTGCAGAGTTTCCGATCTGAGGAACCGACCTCGATGGGCACCTACCCCGCTTCGTTGCGATCCACCCGGAGATCGATCGATGGCGTTCTATCGATGGTCCCCGAATCGCCCTACCTGGCGGGAGCCGCCGTGCACCGCGCGCTCGCGTCGGGAGATCAATCGCTCACCGCCGACCAGCGCAGCGGGGTGTTGATCTCTGCCGACCGTGCGCTGCGCTCCATCACCGGTGAGGTCGTGATGACTCCACAACAGGTGGTGACTCTCACCTCGCGCTCCGGGAAGGTTCCGCTCAGCATCGAGAACCGCCTCCAGGTACCGGTTCATGTGCATGTCACCCTGCGCAGCGCCAAGCTCGACTTCCCCGAGGGGAGCGAGTTCGATCAGATGCTTGCTCCGGGAACCACCACGCGGGTCGATGCAGTCGTGACCACCAGGGCGACCGGGGCATTCCCGCTCGATGTCAGCGTGAGCACTGCCGACGACTCGGTGCCCGTCACCACTGCTCGATTCACCGTGCGATCCACCGCGGTCTCCGGCATCGGGCTGATCATCTCGATCGGCGCCGGTCTCTTCCTTCTCGTGTGGTGGATCCGCCATTTCCGCAGCTCACGCCGAGCCGCGGGGCTGATCGGAACCACGGGGCCCGATGGAAGCGATTCCGATCACGCCCAGCCGACCCCGGCAGTTGCTGGTGACTACGATCCGTTCGACGCTCAGAACCCGGGGGACCCATGAACGCCGTCCACATCGTGACAGACAGCTCCTGCGACCTCACCGAGGAGCAGGCTGCAGCCGCAGGAGTGCGGGTCGTACCGCTCAACATCCGTTTCGGTTCCGAGGAGTTCGTCGATCGGGAGCAACTCTCGGTTGGCGAGTTCTACGCCAAGATGTCCAGCACTGGTCTCCTGCCCGAGACCTCAGCGCCCTCACCGGGTCGTTTCGAAGCCGCGTTCCGCGACGCCGCAGCAGCCGGGGCAACCTCCGTGGTCTGCATCAATCTCTCCTCGGAACTCTCCGCCACGATGCAGTCGGCCCGAACCGCCGCCAACGCCCTCACCGGTGAGATCGACGTTCGGATCATCGACAGCCTCTCGATCACCGGTGGTCTTGGCACGATGGTGCTCACCGCAAGCGAACTCGCCGCCAGTGGGGCCGACGTCGACACGATCGTCGCCACCGTTGAGGCCATGGTGCCGCGCACCGAGATCTACGGTGCGCTCGACACCCTCGAGAACCTGAAAAAGGGAGGTCGGATCGGCAGTGCGAAGGCCCTTCTGGGCTCCATGCTCTCCGTGAAACCGATCATCCACATCAAAGATGGCGCAGTCGAGGAAGCCGGCAAGCAGCGCACCCGGCGACGCGCCCTCGAATGGCTCCGCGACCAACTCTTCAATGAACCCGTCGTCGAACAGCTCTCGATCCTCCACGGCGAGGCGGCCGACATCGAGCAGTTCCTCGACATGATCGCCGAGCGGTTCCCTCGCGAGAACATCCGGATCGGCACGATCGGCGCTGTCATCGGGACCCATGGTGGTCCGGGCGTCATCGGCGTCTGCTACTTGCGCGGGTGATCCGCACGGTCCCACGACCATGAGCGGACCCGTTGCCGTTGGTTCACTTCTCAGCGGCCGGTATCGCCTGCGGTTCCATATCGCCAGCGGCGCTATGGCCGAAGTCTGGTGCGCCGATGATGAGGTCCTCGGTCGGGCAGTGGCGATCAAGATCCTGCACGGTCATGTCGCTGCTGACCCGGCAATGAGAGCGCGATTCCACACCGAGGCGGTTGCCGCTGCTCGTCTCGTGCACCCGTCGATCGTCGCGATTTTCGACACCTGTCAGGTCGGATCGAGTGAAGCAATCGTCATGGAGCTCGTTCGGGGACGAACCCTTCGCGAGTATCTCGATGAACGCATCCGACTCGAACCGATCGAGGTCATCCATATCGGCGCCGAGGTGGCATCCGCGTTGTCCTGCGCCCACCGCGCCGGCGTCATCCACCGCGATGTGAAGCCCGCCAACATCCTGCTGTCCGACGATGGCCGGGTTCTGGTCACGGACTTCGGTATCGCCAA
>WLCQ01000082.1 GCA_009705225.1 Actinomycetota bacterium
CGCCTCCATCGGGTCACCCTGGGGATGCCAGACGCCATTGATCTCGGCGATACGACCTGTTGAACACTCACGCGCGAACGTGGCCAACACCATGAGGTCGCTCGGATCTCCGCCAGCCCCGGCGCCGGTACCTCTGAGACCGACGGATTCGGGACTTGTCGCGTCGAGGCCGGCTGCGTTGGGAATCGAGCCAGAGATTGGTCGAGGCTCATAGCCCGATGGAGAGACTTCGGTTGTCCCGCCAGCTGTCCACACCGCGACAACGGCCATCTCATTCCGCGTGAGCGTTCCGGTCTTGTCGGTGCAGATGAAGGTCGTCGATCCGAGGGTCTCCACCGATTCGAGATTGCGTATGAGCGCGTTGCGCGCGACCATGCGCTGGGCTCCGACCGCGAGTGAAAGCGTGAGTGCCGGGAGAAGACCCGACGGGACCACTGCCACGGTGACACCAACCGCGAACAGAAACCCATCAGATGCCGGGGTTCCTACCAGCAAAGCGATGAGGAAGAACACAACCCCAACCGAAACTGCCATGAGCGCGATGACGCGCGAGATCCGATCGAGTTCGCGTCGTAGCGGAGTCGTGGGCGGGCGCGCCCGACGGGTCAGGCCGGCGATCCCCGCGAGTCGGGTGTCGGCGCCGGTTGCTCGCACAATGGCCTCGCCTTCACCCTCGACCACGAAACTTCCGCCGAAGAGCGCGTCGCCGACTTCCGGATGTTCGGAACGACTCTCCCCCGTCAATGACGAAACGTCGATGGCGAGCGAGTGCACCACATCAAGGGTGCAGTCGGCTGAGAGTTGGTCGCCGCCGGCCAGCAGAACCCGGTCGCCGATGACCAGATCTTCAGCCGCGATCACCAGCAGTTGTCCATCACGGCGCACTGTGGCCCGACGCGGCATCATCGAACGCAACCGCTCGGCGGCGTGTTCCGCACGCCGCTGCTCGAAGAACGCAAACAGTGCATTGATCGTGATCACGACGATCACCGCCACGCCGAGTTGCGGCATCCCGGCGATGAAGGCCAGTGCCGCGGCAACCCAGAAGAGCGCTGCAAAGAAATGGGTGAACTCCGCCAGGAGATGACGCAGCGCTGACGGTTGCTTTGCGACCGGCAAGAGGTTCGGGCCGTCGCGCTCGAGCCGGCCCACCACTTCGGCGTCCGAAAGCCCGCGAGCCGCGGTCTGCGGGAATTCACCTGACGCCATGAGTGCCCGTCATCGCCGGTTCTGCCATGTCTCATTGCCTAGTGGTGAGCTCCATCGCCCGGTTGGGGTGAATCCATCCACCGCCCTTCTCCAACCCACGCGCGCTCCGTAGGTTCGGGTGAGCCGACAGGAGAAAAGGACGGGCCATGACACCACAGACCACGGCGAAGACCATCGGCACGAGGCTTCAGGGGAAGGTTGCACTGATCACGGGCGGGGCGCGGGGCATGGGAGCTGCCTACGCGCGAGCGATGGTCGCCGAAGGTGCCTCGGTGGTACTCGGCGATGTCCTTGATCACGAAGGCCGGGCCGTCGCGGACAGTCTTGGCGAGGCCGCCACCTACCTCCATCTCGATGTCACCGACCGCGGGGATTGGGCGAGTGCAGTGGCCACTGCCATTGATCTCTATGGGCATCTTGATGTGCTCGTGAACAACGCCGGCATTGTGAACTTCGGAGCCATCGATGACTACACCCAGGATCAGTGGAACGAGATTCTCGCGATCAACGTCACTGGATGCTTCAACGGCATCAGCGTTGCTGTTCACGCCCTACGAGCCGGAGCACCAAGCTCGATCATCAATATCTCGTCAACCGCGGGGCTCAAGGGCTACGGCGGCTTGACGGGGTACACCACGTCGAAGTTCGCGGTTCGCGGCCTCACCAAAGCAATTGCACTTGAGCTCGCTCGCGACGGGGTCCGCTGCAACTCCGTTCATCCGGGAGCGGTTGCCACACCGATGATCGATGGCATCGACGCGAATCAGAACCACGTGGCCATGCACCGAGTGGGCACCCCCGAAGAGCTCGCGAATCTCGTGGTCTTCCTCGCCAGCGATGAATCGAGCTTCTCAACCGGTGCAGAGTTCGTGGCCGACGGTGGTGAGACCGCAGGGCTTGCCGCGGACCTGCTCTCCTTCGGAGCCCTGCAAGATATTGAGGCTTCACAATGACAGCGACCACTGTGGGGCTGCTCACATCCGGAGGGTTGGCCCCGGGTCTCTCCTCCACCGTCGCTTCACTGGTCGAACATTGGATGCTGCATGATCCCGAGACCCAGGTGCTCGGGTATCGATTCGGCTACTCCGGTCTTCTTCGGGGGGACTCACTGTGGTTCGGTCCGGAGATCCGGCGGCACCTCGAGCTCCTCCACGATCTCGGCGGTAGCCCTCTGGGTTCGTCCCGCGTGAAGCTCACAAATGCGGAGGACTGTGCCCGGCGCAGACTGATACCGCTCGACGCAGATCCCCTCGACATCGCAGCGCAACAGCTCGCACGCGATGGAGTGACGGTCCTGCATCCGGTCGGTGGCGATGACACAGCTGCGAACGCGAAACAACTCGCAGACCACTGTCACTCCATCGGCCAGGAACTCACCGTGGTCGCCCTCCCCAAAACCATCGACAACGACATCACACCGATCACACAATCAATCGGTTCGGCATCGGCAGCCGAGGCGGGAGCGCGCTTCGCCCGCAATGTGATGGCGGAACATTCGTCGTCACCCAAGACGATCGTCATCCATGAGGTGATGGGTCGTGACTCGGGTTGGCTCACCGTGAGGACAGCAAGCGAACATCTGGATTGGGTCGAGCAGTTGACGCGTCTCCCCGAACTGATCGAACCCCGGAAATGGGGCATCCACGCCGTCCTCGTTCCCGAGATTGCATTCACCAGCAACTCAGTCGCCGCGCAGTTGGAATCGACGTGGAACAGGCAGGAATCGGCGAACATCTTCATCTCTGAAGGCGCCGGCGCAGCAATGGTTCGTCGCGAGCGACAGAACGCGGGACAGCGAATCGGAACCGACGCGTTCGGGCATCCAAAACTTGATCAGGTGAGGGTCGGAGAATGGCTCGCCGACGAGTTGGCGCTGCTGCTTGATGCCGAACGCACGCTGGTGGTGAAGTCCGGTTACTTCGCTCGCTCCGGTCCGGCGAATGCCGAGGACAGGGCGCTCATCAACCGCTGTGCAACAACCGCTCTCGTTGCCGCACTCGACGAAACCAGCGGAATCGTCGGTCAGGATTCCGACCAGGAGGACACCATTGGAGTCATCGAGTTCGAACGGGTGCACGGCGGTCGCCGTCTCGCCACCAACAGCGCGTGGGTGCAGGACCTGCTCGCAAGGGTCAGTTGAGGAGACCAACTGCTCGCGAGATCACGACCACCAGCGTCACGAGCGACACCGAGGACTGCAGCATCATTGTGAGCTTCGCCCAGGTGACGAATGGCATGGTGTCGGTCGGGCTGAAGGCCGTTGCGTTCGTGAACGAAAGGTAGAGGTAGTCGGTGTACGTGGGTTCCCAGTCGGCGCCGGCAACCTCAGGTGCGAGCATCTGGGCGAACACGAAGTCCGGTCGGTCGTGCACACCGTGGGCCCGTGCGGCGGGGCCGCCCCGATCGAGTTCCCAGTACCAGAGCGAGAACACGATCACATTCGTGAGCCAGATAGCGGCCGCAGTTCCGAGGAGCGCAGTGGCGTCCTGGCCATCGCGACCATCAATGATCGTCCAGACCAGGCGGGCTGCGGAGGAGGCGTTCGCGATGCTGGCCAGAACGATGAGCACGATCGTGGCGGTGCGGATGCTCCGCGAGAGTCGATCAATGCGGCCGGGATTCGCAACGAAGAGCGCTACGAGCACTGCGAGTTCGAGCAGTGGGAGTAACCAACGTGGCCGCGGGGTGAGCGTGGCCGGCAAGACGTACTGGAGCACGATGGCGACGATGACGGCGAGCGTGACCGACCATCGAGGTTCGCCCTTCGTGATCCGTTTCCATGCCGGCTCGACGATGTCGCGCTCCGCAGCGCGCACGAGCTTCTCCGGATCAAGGAGTTGTTCGATGCGCTCAAGACGTTCGTGGAGTTCCCGGTCGTGATGCGCTTCGGAGACCGGTGGCCTGATCCCGGCGCGTCCCTGCTCCACCGAAGGCTCGGCGTCTCCCGCTGGGTCCGACCGGTCCTCCGATGAGCTGGTCACCGAAGCATTCTCATCCTCGGATCGGGCCGGAGGGCGGACACCTCATTCCCGCAGCGCCCGGTCACGGAGTCGAACTATCTAACACTGTCTATTGCGTAATACTCACCACGTGAGTCTGAACAAACGCAAGAGTCCCTTCTCGAATCAGGTCGTCATCCTTCTAGTGATTGCCGCTGCGGTTGTCGCCGTGCTCGCCGCAATCACCCTCAGGTCAGTTCGCCCCAACGGTCGTCTGAAATCTCTCGCTCCCGCCACATCCGAGCAACTCGCCAACGAGAACACCCCCGAAGCAGCCGACGCTGTTCCCGCCGGTGACGCCAACCGCAGCACCAACCGCGACCCCAGCCGCGACCCCAACGGCGCTGCCGGTGATCCGGTCATCGTCGAACTCGTCGATACCTCCCGGCCGCTCATCAGCGGCGGCGAAACCCTCGACAACGTCCGTCGCCTTCCCACCACCGTGTGGCATCCCGAGGCCGCCGGCACATACCCACTCGTCGTGTTCGCCCACGGCTACCAGGTCGGTCCGCTCACCTACGCCCGGTTCTGCGCCGCACTCGCCGCCATGGGATTCGTTGTCGCCGCACCATCGTTCCCACTCGCCGACGAGTCGAGGGGAAATGGTCTCGACCGCGATGACATCCCCAATGAAGCCTCCGACATCAACTTCGTCATCGCGCAACTTCGCGGCTCCGATCCGAGCATCAGCGGCGATCCGGTCGCAGTCATCGGACATTCAGATGGAGCCAACGCGGCGCTGTTGGTGGCCGAGCGGCCTGATTCCATGAACCCAGCGATCGGGGCCGTCGTTGCGATCGCCCCGGACCCGCTGAGCGGCAATCTCAGTTCCTCACCTCCGCCCGTGCTCATCATCCATGGCACCAATGACCCCGTCGCGTCCTTCGCCGACGCGAAAGGCGAGTTCGAGCGGTTCGCTGGAAGTCGGTTCCTGCTCGCCCTCGACGGGGCCGATCACCTCGCACCCATCGTGGGAGACACACCGTGGACCCCGGTTCTCGATCGTGCGGTCGAACTCTTCCTCGACGGCATCATCGAGCGGTCCGCTCCGGTCGACAACATCGCTCTCGCCTCCGCTCTCGACGAGCTCGGCCTCTCCTACGCACTGCACGCCGGCTGATCAGACATCGTCGCGATCGGCGCCCTGCAGCGCAGATCAGGCGCCCCTTCGTGCGTTCACATGGTGGACAACAACGGACACGGAGGGCCCCACCATGAATGAACGCGAGATCAACTTCGAGGGAACCGTCGGGGTCATCGTCGACCTGCTTCGTTACGAATTTTCCGGTGTCGTGCAAGGCGAGGTGCAGGGTCGTCTCCAGATCTCGCTCCCACGGCTCGAGGTCTTCGTCGGGGTCGACTATGCATCAGCTCGCGACCGTCGGCCGGGTTACGAAGCGCCGCTGGTTCTCAGCGCGATCGCGGGTATGGAGATGACCGACTCCACCGATCTCTACGACCTGCTCGACGAGTTCATCAACCATGTCAGCACGCCGGGAGACCTCTTCCTCGAAATCGTGCGCGGGGTCGGGCTCCAGGTGTGGATCGACAAGATCATCGATAGTTCCGAGGTTGAGAGTGTCGGGCTGGATCGGCTGCTCGCCAACTTCATCGACCACGCCCACACCCTGCAGGAAGGTCTTGCTCCGTACGACTCGAACCCGCCGGGCGTGTACTGAGCGCTGACCCCGAACCCGTGTGCACTCGCGGAGCACTTCGCGCGTTCATCAGTCATGCGGATTCCTGAACCCACCTTCGAACCGGCACTTTGGCATCGACGCTTCTGTGCCATCACCCCCTGGCTGGCGCTCTCCGGCGACCTCGACACGACCGTGGCGAGCAACGCCGAGCGCCAGCTCACCGAATGGGTCGATAACGGCGTGACCCATATCGTCGACCTGCGCGGCGAATGGAACGACGACGAATTCGTCGCCGAGTATTCGCCGCTGGTCTCCTACCACTGGCTCGGAACCCATGACAGCGGCGGTCACCAGACCGACGAGTGGTACGAGGATGGTCTCGAGGTCTACCGATCAGTGCGGGCCGCCGATGGCTGCGCCATGGTGCACTGCCATATGGGCATCAACCGTGGTCCCTCGATGGGATTCCGGTGGCTGCTCGAAGCTGGCCTCGACCCTGTTGAGGCGCTCGATCTCATTCGTGGCGCCCGCCCCATCGCCGGCATCATCTACGCCAACTCGGCGCTCGACCACTTCCATCGAACGACCGGCGTCGACGCCGCCGTTGCGGCCGCCCAGCACGAGGCAATGCGAGAGTGGTTCCGCAACGACACCGTCGATGTCAGTTGGGTCATCAGCCGGGTTCGCCAGGCCGAGAGTTACTGAGAATTGTCAGCGGGCGGCGTTCTTCACGAAGTCGTCGAGCCCGTGACCCTCAGCAAGACGGGCACCGACATGCCATCCGCCGCGGATATGGCGACGCACACCATGCGGTGGATCCTCGGTGGCCCGGGCCGCCGAATGCCACAGGTGTGCGTCGTGCAGCAGTACATCGCCGTAGTCGCAGTACACCGCGATCTCGCCGGGCACCTTTTCGAAACCCAACGGAATTCCTTCGGTGCCACTGAGGTGACTGCCGGGCAGCACCCGCAGGAATCCGTTGGCCGGTGAGGTGGCATCGAGGTGAACCGTGAACGCCACCGAGGGCCAGATGTCGAGATGCGGGCCCGACTGCCAGTCGGTATGCCAACCGATGCGTGAATAGCCCGACTCGCGTCCCGGTCGGGCGTCCTGGTACACAACCCCGAAGCGTTCATAGTCGAGCAGCCAGGCATCGGGGCCGAGCAGTCGCTCGATCACCGTCGTGATGACCGGGTCATTCGCGCAGTCATCGGCGATCGTCGACACCTGCGTGCTGTGGCACACGTAATGAGCGAAAGGTTCACCTTCAACCATCGCCTCCGGATCATCGAGGATGACCGTTCCGCATTTGTCGGGAAGCAGTCCGGCGAGCAGGTCGTGCTGACAGCGCTCCATATCGGCCTGCAATGTTGCGAGCTGGTCGTCGCTGAACACACCGGCGATACGCACGAAACCGTTCAACGCGAAGAACGCGACGATCTCGTCGACCTCATGGGGCCGGAATGACTCCGGCTCACTGCGAAGGAGTGACAACTACAGCACCCGCCGGAAGATCTTGGCCTTGCGATCCGTGTACGGCGGATACGCGATGGACGGGTCGATCTTGGTGCCGCGGGTGAGCACCGGCTTGAGGTGCTGGAACAGTCGAACACCAGCCTTGCCGTGATACCCGCCCATACCGCTCTCGCCGATTCCGCCGAACGGAAGGTTCGGATTGGTGAGATGCATGAGCGTTCCGTTGACAGTGACACCGCCGGCGGTGGTGCGGGCGAGCACGTTCGAAACCACGTTCTTGTTCTCGGCGAACACATAGAGCGCCAGCGGATGCGGCCGGGCATTGATGAACGCGATCGAGTCGGCGACCGACTTCATCGGGATGATGGGCAGCAGCGGACCGAAGATCTCCTCGGACATGAGCTGGGACTCGGGATCAACATCGACCAGCACGGTGGGGGCGATGTAGCGCTCGTCGCTCTTGGTGTCGCCACCGATGGCGGCAGTTCCACCGGCCATAAGAGATTCGAGTCGGTCGAAGTGACGGGGCGACACGATGCGGCCATAGGAGTCGCTGAGATGCGGATCAGCGCCGTAGAACTCGCCGATCGCCTTTCGCAGTTCCTCGACCAGCGCGTCCTGCTTGGACTCGGCCACCAGCAAATAGTCGGGAGCAACGCAGGTCTGACCGGCGTTGAGCCACTTGCCCCAGGCGATTCGACGAGCGGTGACCCGCAGATCGGCTGACTCATCGATGATGACCGGGCTCTTGCCGCCCAACTCGAGCGTGACCGGCGTGAGATTGGCCACCGCAGCAGCCATGACAACACGACCAACGGTGCCGTTGCCGGTGTAGAAGATGTGATCGAAATGCTGGGAGAGCAGATCGGTGGTCTCGGGCACGCCACCCTCGACGATCGACACCGCTGATGGGTCCATGTACTTGGGCACGAGCTGACCGAGCAGCGCCGATGTGGCGGCCGAGACTTCGCTGGGCTTCATGACCACGCAGTTGCCGGCGGCGATCGCACTGGCCGCGGGCACGAGCAGCAGCTGCACCGGGTAGTTCCAGGGGGCGATCACCAGGACGACGCCGAGCGGCTCGGGGACGAGATGTGACTTCGCGGGCATGTTGAACATCGGCGTGCCGACGCGCTCGGGCTTGTTCCACTTCTTGAGCTTCTTGATCATCGTTTCGACCTCGCCGGTGACGAAGGCGATGTCAGTGATGAAACCTTCGACCGCGGGCTTGCCCAGATCGGTGCGAAGCGCCTCGAGGAATGCAGCTTCGTTCTCGGTGAGCATCTTGTTCATCTGCTCGAGCTGATGACGACGCCATGCCAAAGAGCGGGTGGTCCCGGATTCGTAGGTGGACCGGAGGGTGTCTGCGATGTTCGACATCCCGATAGTCAATCATTCCGGGGCCCGAAACGCTTGGGAATCTGCGTTTCCGGCGCCTCGGTAGGCTCCTGCGATGGCCCGGGACATCATCGACGACCGCTTCATCGGAGCCCTGCACCTGCGGGCCCTCACCCACGCCGGCCTCGAACACGACCCGGCAGCCGAGCACACCGCAGTACAGGCCGGCACCCTCGATGCGCTCATGAACGGTGGGTACGAGGGCGACACCACACTTGCCGAACTCCTGCGACTCGGGGATCTCGGACTCGGAACCGTGCAGCAACTCGACGGTGAACTCATCGTGTTCGATGGTCGGGCCTGGTCGGCCGGAGCCGACGGTTCCATCCGCGAGTTGCCACTCAACACACTCACCCCGTTCGCCGTGGTCACCCATTTCGAGGCCATGGTCACCGAACAACTCGTTGGTCCGCTGACGCTGGGGGAACTGCACGCACGTGTCGACGAACTCGCACCCGTCGGGTCACCAGTTCTCGCGGTGCGTATCGATGGCGAGTTCTCGGCGCTGTCGCTACGCAGCGTTGAGAAGCAGACCCCGCCCTACAAGCCGTTGCGTGAGGTCGTTGCCCATCAGACCGAATGGTCCGTGCCCAGCGCGAGCGGGACGCTGCTCGGGTTCCGCTTTCCCGATGCCACCGCTGGCGTCGAAGTGCCCGGATACCACCTGCACTTCCTGTCAGCCGATCGCACCATCGGCGGCCACGTCATGAACATCACCGTCGAGTCGGGGTCGCTCGCCATCGATCCCTGCGACCAGCTTCATGTGGAGTTGCCCGATGGCGTGGGGCTCGGTGTTCCCGGTGCTGCCGACCGAGCCGAGATCGCGTCGCTCGAAGGCGGAACCGCGAACTGAGTTGTCAGTGGCACGGTTCGTCAGTGGCACGGTTTGTCAGTCGCACGGTTCGTCCGCCGCTTAACTCTTCAGTCAGTTCGGTCACCGAGAAGACGCCACACGGCGACGTAATGCGCGGCCGCGCCGGCCACCACGGCCACATGGAAGATCTCATGGAACCCGAAGTATTTCGGCGATGGGTTCGGCTTCCTGAGGGCGAACACCAATGAACCGGCAAGGTACGCCGCTCCACCACCGAGCAGTTGGGTGACTGTGCGACGGCCACCCACTTTCGCCACTGCTGGGGCCAGCACCGCACCGGCCACACCCAACACTGGGTAGAACCAGGAACCGGCCCGATGCTTCTCGTCGAGCAGCGCAACCTTGGCGGCCACAGCAACGCCGGTAATGCCCCACACTGCACCGAGCACGTACTTGGCCTGCTCAGGCGGAAGCACGGCGACGGCCACGGGTGTCCAGGTTCCAGCGATCATCACGTAGATCGTGGAGTGATCGAGGCGGCGCATGACCCCGGCCATCTTCTTCGACCGACTGAGGCGGTGGTACGTGCCCGACACGGCGAACATGCTGCACATGCCGACGCCGTAGACCGCAGCGGCGGCACGCTTGCGACCCGGACGGGCGTTGATGATCATCGCTGCGGCTGCCGGAGGAGCGAGGAATGCGCTGATGGCATGGAGTTTGCCGCGGTAGCGGGGCCGGGCATCCCAGCTCAGCTTCCAGAGGAACTCATCGAGTGCGGCGAACGGATGCGAGACAACCGGTACGTCAGCCACGGAACCACGCTGCGGGCAACGGCATGTCGTTGGTCGGGTCGTTCTCGATGTCAAGCGGGTGCGGGAACTGCGTGGCCCAACCGTCGCTCACGATGAGATCGCGGCGTACGAAGGTGAATTCCATGACCTGCGGTGTGGGCACTCCCGCAACATCGACCATGCCGCAGAAGTTATTGGGATGGATGTGCACGACATCATGCTCGGCGAGAAGTTTGGCGAACACCGCAGCGGCAATTGCGAAGAACGGGTCCTCGGCGAGATGGCCGAGGAGATGGAACTCGATGGCCATCACCCGGAAGCGACGCAACAGCGCCGGAGTGGCAGCGAGCAACGAGGCGTACTCACCACCTTCGATATCCATCTGCAGCAGGAGATCGCCAGTGCCGGGGCACGAGGCGTTCGCCCAGGCATCGAGGGAAATGGTGGTGTCGTCGTCGTAGCCACCGATGAACTTCGGGATGAAGTGGAAGTTGGGATGCTCCACGGCCGGACCATCGACAGTGGCATCGGCGAGGAAGACCTGCATGCCGCGCTCGGCGCAGGCCAGTTCGAAATCCGA
>WLCQ01000083.1 GCA_009705225.1 Actinomycetota bacterium
GCGCTGTTGACGAGGAACCAGCGATTCCGTACTCGTTCACAGAACTGGAACGCCTCGATGAGTGTTGCCGCATCCGTTGGTTCCACAGCCCCGAGGCTCGCAAGCCTCTCGAGTCCCTCAATGGTTCCCGGGGCGATGATGCCGTGCTCGAGTTGCAGCAATTGAGCGGTGAACTCGATGTCGGAGAGCGAGCCCCGACCGAGTTTGAGGTGGAAGTCGGGGTCCTCACCAAGAGGGATGCGTTCGGTTTCGATCCTCGCCTTCATCCGACGGATGTCCCGGCGTTCCTGCTCGGAAAGCCCGCTGGTCGGGAATGGCGACCGATCGTCGCTCCCGCCGCCCGGACGCCCCGACGGATCCTCAATCGAAGCGCCGCCGAGAACGAACCTGTCGAGTGATCGTCGCATTGTGTTGCCGAGTTCGGCGTCGCCAGCGATGAACCGTGCGCGTGACATGGCCTGTCGCTCCCAGGTATCGGCATTCGAACGCCAGTAGGCATCGAACATCTCGACGGTTCGTGACAGCGCACCATTGCGACCTTCGGGTCGAAGGTCAGCATCGACTTCGAACACGCGCATCGACGGAGTGGCCCCCCTGATGATGTGCATCAACCCTGCAGCAATGCGATGAGCTTCGTTCTCGGTTCCCGGCCCGTCGGTTCCATGTACGAACATGAGGTCGAGGTCGCTGGCGTAAGCCATTTCGCCACCTCCGTACCGGCCCAGCCCGAACACTGCGAACGGGATTCTCGGGCGAAGTGTTTGGAGTGCTGCGTGGACGCAGGCATCGGCGAGCGCAGTGAGATCATGACCCACAGTTCGCACGTCGGCTGTGCCGAATACGTCGCGGGCGGCGATACCGAGCAGGTTGCGTTGCTTCCATCGATGCAGCGCCGACTGCTGGTCAACCGGGTCATGACGCAGTTCGAGCACGGCGACCGCGCGATCGGACAGATCCTCGTGATTGCGAAGGGCGAGCGCTCCGGGATCAGGAAGTCGGGCGATCAGGTCGGGGTTATGCGAGAGGATCTCTCCGAGCAGGCGACTGGTACCGGCGAGTCGGCACAGGCTCTGGGCCGCCGCCGGCGAATCACGGAACACGTCGACCAGCTGTCGCATCTGTTGCGGACCGCTGAGCAGGTTGCGGACGATCAGCAGAGCGAGATCAGGGTCGGGTGAGGTCGAGATCCAGTCGAGCAGCAGCGGGAGCATCTGCTGCATCAATCGGCTCGACCTGCTGAACCCACGCGTGAGATCGCGAACTGCCGCTCTGGTTCGCAGCGCATCAGTGAAGCCGAACGCGGTGAGGCGGACGCTGATTGCACGCGAATCGAGACTGGTGTCTTCGGTGTCGGTGTCCGTATCGCTGCTGGCGATCCCGGGTGTCATGCTGGCGAATGCTTCGAGCAGCGGTCGGAAATACACGCGTTGATGGATCCCGCGCACCGTCGCCTGCGTGTGGATGATGAGCCGCAGGAGTTGCTCGCCCGCTGTGCCCTCCGGCGTATCGGTGTGACCCATGACGCGAGCGAGATGCTCAACCGCGGGAGCGGAATCCGGCAGTGTGTGAACCTGCTGTTCATCGACCAGTTGCAGACGGTGTTCGACGGTACGTAGGAGCCGGTATGCGTCGGTCATGGCATCGGCGTCAGCGGAGTCGACGTACCCCGAGGAGGCAAGTGTGCGCAGCGCGGTGAGCGTGTTCGGGGATCGCAGCTCGTCATCGAGTTGACCATGCACGAGCTGCAGCAACTGCGCCGTGAACTCGATGTCGCGGATACCGCCGGGGCCACGTTTCAGCTCTCGCTGGGAGAGTCCCTTCTTGGCGACCTCGGCTTCGGTGCGTTCCTTCATCCGACGTATTGAGCGAAGTGTCTCAGCATCAACCGGACGTGACCACAGGGTGTGCTGAGCTGCCTCCCACCATCGTTCGCCGAGTTCGGAAGAGCCCGCCATCGGGACTGCTTTGAGCAGCGCCTGGAACTCCCATGGCTGTGCCCACCGATCCCAGTAGGACTGATACGAGTCCACGGTTCGGACGAGAGGTCCGTTTCGACCCTCGGGGCGGAGGTTGGCATCGACCCGGAAGCATCGCCCGGCAATCTCAAGCACGCGCCGCGCCGCGCGCTCCAGTGAACGGGCGTCGCCCTCACCGACGAACATCACGTCGATGTCGCTCGAATAGTTCAGCTCACCGCCACCCAACTTCCCCATGCCGATCACCGCGAGGTCGATGTCATCGTCATGACCATCCACTGCGATCGAACCCGCAGCGATCAGAACATCGCGGCCGAGATCGGCGAGTTGGGAGCCCACCAACTCGAGTGGATCGATGCCGAGGAGATCGCGGGCTGCGATGCGCAGGAACTCGAGTCCGCGCCACTCCACAAGGTCAGCAACGGCAACAGCGAAGTCGTCGGTGTTCGGTACTGCGGGGGCGGGTCGGGAGTCGAGATCAGCGAGCACCTCGAGACTGCGCGTCGGATGGGTGACGATGAATCGGCTGATGGAATGGCTCGCAGCGGCAAGTGCGATGAGGCCGGTGGTGGTCGTGCTGTGTTCGTCGGCTGGCCAAAGGTCGGGATCGGTCGCCCCGAGCGCGTCACGCATGGCGTGCACCGCGTTGGGATCGGCGCTGTGCTCGATGAGCTCCCGGAGCTCGGGAGAGTTGCGGCCACTGTTCACAGTGTTGAGGCTATTGGTGGTCGGGGAAGACGTCGTAGTGTTTCCCCGTGTCCGTGATCCGAGTGGGGCTTGCCCAGATCAATCCGATCGTCGGTGATCTCGATGGCAACGTCGAGCAGATCCGCAGCGTCATCGACCAGGCCGAGTCGATGGGGTGCGATCTCGTGGCCCTCCCAGAACTCGCCATCACCGGTTACCCGCCCGAGGATCTTCTCCTGCGTCCGAGTTTCATCCGCGACACGAGGGCCGCATTGGACCGGGTGGTCGCGTCCACGCGTCGGGCCGTTGTCGTGGTGGGATTCCCCGAGGCACCCGATACCGGTTCCCACGCGGCAACAACCCACGCCGAGGCGGTTGCCGGTGATTCCCATGCGGCGATAGCGAACCTCTACAACAGCGCAGCGGTCTGCGTCGACGGTCGTCTTGTCGGTACCTACCGGAAGCGGGCGTTGCCCAACTATTCGGTGTTCGACGAGCAGCGGTACTTCGTCCCCGGCGTTGAGCCGCTCTCGTTGTTCGCAGTTGGAGGAACCGTCCTCGGAGTGTCGATCTGTGAGGACGCGTGGTCGCAGGATGGTCCCATCGCTGAGTTGGGTCGGGCCGGTGCGTCGCTGATCGTCAATATCAACGCCTCGCCGTATAACGCTGGGAAGGCCGATGCCCGGGCACAGATGCTCGCCGAGCGAGCCCGCGAGGCAGGTGCGGCAATTGCGTATGTCAACCAGGTGGGGGGGCAGGACGAACTCATCTTCGACGGGGATTCGATGGTGGTCGACGCAGCGGGTGAGGTCATTGCCCGAGTGCCTCAGTTTCGTGAGGGTCTCCACGTCGTTGACATCGAACTCCCCGAAACAGCAGAAACGAGTGTCCTCCAACTGCTCGATTGCTCCGTCGCAACGTCGTCATCAGCCGGTGTTTCTCACCCCTCACTGCCGGAACTCGAGCCGATCGGTATCGCACCCCGCCTCAGCGTGGAGGAGGAGGTGTGGGAGGCACTGGTGCTCGGAACGCGCGATTTCGTTCGCAAGAACGGTTTCAGCGATGTCGTCATTGGCCTGTCTGGTGGCATCGACTCGGCGCTCGTCGCTGCAGTGGCCGTCGACGCGTTGGGTGCCGAGCATGTGCATGGGGTGCTGATGCCATCTCGCTATTCCAGCGATCATTCGATCTCCGACGCAGTGGCGCTGGCGGAGAATCTCGGAATCGAACACCGCACCATCGCCATCGAAGATGCACATGTGGCACTCATGGACATGCTCGAGCCCTCGTTCTCCGGTCACGCCATCGGGCTGGCGGAGGAGAATCTGCAGAGTCGCATCCGGGCCGTGATCCTCATGGGTCTCTCGAATGCATTCGGATGGATGCTGCTCAACACCGGGAACAAGAGTGAATCCTCGGTCGGCTACTCAACGCTCTACGGCGACAGTGCCGGTGGGTATGCAGTCATCAAGGATGTCTCGAAGCTGCTCGTGTATCGACTGTGCCGGCTGCGCAATGAGCGCGGGGGTCGGGAACTCATCCCCGAGACCGTGCTCACGAAGCCGCCATCCGCGGAGCTGCGACCAGATCAGCGTGATGATCAGAGCCTGCCGCCCTACGAGGAACTTGACCCCATCTTGGCGTTGTATGTCGAGGGCGATCAGTCCGCTGAAGAGATCATCGCTGCCGGCCATGACGCCGCTGTTGTGGAGCGCATTGTGCGATTGGTGGATCTGGCGGAGTACAAGCGTCGGCAATCGCCACCCGGTCCGAGGGTCACCTCGAAGGGGTTCGGCAAGGATCGCCGGCTGCCGATCGTGAATCGGTACCGGCGCTGATTCGCTGACGGCCTAGCCTTCGTTCATGACCGCACCGCTGTCCGCTCCGGAGTCTGCTCGTCGGGTTGGCACCTACTGCTGGCTCGAACAGCAGGCGTTCGCGTGTTTCGGCGGGTGGGTCACCTCTCTCACTGATCCGGTGGCCAAACTGACGATGCTCGAACTCGGTGAGCATGCGGCCTGGCGTGCGCAGCGCTGGTACGAACTGCTCCCCACAGCGCCCCCCGGCGCCGATGCACTTGTGGCGGGAACCGCTGTGCTCGAGGCGTTTGTCGTGGCGCTGGCTCCGGCCTCGGAACACGAGCATTCGCTCGAGGCGTTCATCTCCGCCGAACTGGTTCTTGAGTTGATCGACCGCTCGGTCGCCGACCATCTCGACCGCACGACGCTGTTGGCCGAGCCTGCGCTGCACCGGATCGCCGAGATCGTCCGTACCGATATCGCAGGTGATCTCGTGGGATGCCGAGCGGTGTTGCGGGCCTCACAGGGCACACTGGATCGGGCCGCGGTCGATCGACTCGCGGGCCACCGAGCTGCACTCGAGGCCCTCTCTCCCTTGGATCTTCTGACGCCTTCCTGAACGAATCGGCCCTGCAGTGCATGACGGTCGTACCGGACCGGTATCGTTATCCGAACCCCATCCCGCAGCAGGGGGTCAAGACCGGAGCCGATCCTTGTGTCGTCGACGGTGGCAGTCCCGGCAGGGCCATCATCCGATGGTCTTGTCGAACGAAGTCGCTGCAGTAGAGCTAGTTGAGGTGGAGTTATGGCCAAGGAGCGCGTGGAACGGGACGAAGAGGATCTCGTCCGTCTGTATCTCACCGATATCGGGCAGTACCCATTGCTTACCAAGGACGATGAAGTCCGCCTCGCCCAGGCCATCGAGGGGGGCGTGGCTGCTCGCGCCGAGATGGACGCTGGCGGCACCATCACGCCGGCGCGAAAGCGCGAACTGAAGCGTGCCATCAAGGTCGGCGATGACGCCGAGCGAACCTTCGTGCAGTCGAACCTTCGTCTGGTTGTCTCGATCGCCAAGAAGTATCAGGCCTCTGGTCTGCCGTTGCTCGACCTCATCCAAGAGGGCAACCTCGGCCTCATGCACGCCGTCGAGAAATTCGACTGGCGCAAGGGCTTCAAGTTCTCGACCTACGCCACGTGGTGGATCCGTCAGGCCATCACTCGCGGTATCGCCAACACCGGTCGCACCATTCGTCTCCCTGTTCACGCCGGTGACACCCTCGCCCGTCTTCAGAAGGCTCGTGCCCGTCTTGAGCTGAAGTTTGGTCGTCCGGCAACGCTCGCCGAACTTTCAGCCGAGGTCGAGATGCCGGAGGACAAGGTCACCGAAGCGCTGCGCTTCGCCGCCGAACCGCTCTCCCTGTCCGAACCGCTTCGTGAGGACGGCGACGCCGAACTCGGTGACGTCGTCGAGGATCGTTCTGCTGAATCCCCCTTCGAGGTTGCCGCTACGGCGCTGTTGCCCGAGGAGATCAGCCGTCTGCTTTCTCCGCTCGACGAGCGTGAGCGCGAGATCCTCAAGCTCCGTTTCGGTCTCGACCGAGGCGAGCCCCGCACCCTTGAAGAGGTCGGCGAGCACTTCAACCTCACCCGTGAGCGCATCCGCCAGATCGAGGCCCGAGCGATGTCGAAGCTTCGTCATCCGTCCTCCGATACCGGCGCCCGCGACCTCCTCGCCGTCTGATCCACACCCTTCGTCCGCTCATCGTCGATGACTGAGGACACCGCCGCCACCGAGACTCCACCGGCCCGTCGGCTCATTCCGCTGTGGGTGGCTGGCCTGGGTCTACTCATCGTGGTTCTCGTGCTGCTGGTCGGGTTGGTCATCGCCAAGTCGGCCTTCGGTAGTGGTGGCGAATCAAATCAAACCATCGACAAAGAAGTGGTCGACCAAACCGGCATCCTCACCACGAGTCCCGATGTCGAGCATCCCCCGCAGCGCGATATCCGCATCGGCACCTGCGAGTCCGACAGTCAGTCCGGCGCGCGTGCTGCAGGCACCGTCACGAACTGGACCTCCCAACCGAGCGACTACAGGGTGGTGGTGTCGTTCCGCAACGATGAAGACGGCACCGAGTTCGGTTCGACCTCACTCACCATCGCCGAGGTAGCACCGCATCGCACGAGCAACTGGTCGACCTCTGTGCCATCGCGACCCGACGTGGTGTTCACCTGCCGTATCGTCAGCATCGATCGCTGGGAGACTGGCCAGGCGCCACCGGGCTGAGCGTTCCAGTGGTCATCGTGTTCCCGCAGATGCGGGAATCGCGCCGGCCGGGCAATGGAATCCGTGGGGGTGCACCTCTACACTGGCCCCCATGAAGAAGCTCTTGGTTGTCATCGTGGTCCTTGCCCTTGCAGCATTTGCCGTCAAGAAACTGCAGGACGCCTGACGGTCACGCCAGGGCGGTCCGGCGGCGGGCCAGTATCACCACAGCGACGATTGAACTAACCATCACGACAGCTGCTCCGGTGGTGATCAATGTTGCGCGAGTTGTTGTCGGTAGAGCGATTCGGTCGCGCAGTGGCACTCCTCGCAGAAATTCCACGATGGGCCAACCGTTGTGCAGGGCGACGCGGGTGAGCTCGCGGTCAGGATTCACCGCGATGGGATGACCGACCGCCTTCAACATGGGTAGGTCGGTTGCCGAGTCCGAATAGGCGTAGCTCCGGCCGAGATCGATGGATTCGACCGCAGCCAACTCCGTAATGGCGTCGACCTTGTTCTGGCCGTAGCAATAGAACTCAACCTCACCGGTGTAGCGACCATCAGTATCGAGACGGGCCCGGCTCGCGATGATTCCGTCGAGTCCCAGATGCTCGGCGAGCGGAGCGACGATCTCCTCGGGCGATGCGGAGACGAGATAGACGAGACGGCCAGCCGCGCGGTGGCCTTCGATGAGCACGATGGCCTCGTCGTACACGATCGGGTCGATGACTTCGGCAAGTGTGCGGTGAACGATCGAGGTGACGGTTGCGTGGTCCCAGCCACGGGTGATCTGAAGTGTCGACTCACGGAATCGACGCATGCGTTCCTCATCAGCGCCGAAGGTGCGGAAGACCAGCCCGTTCCACACCGTGCGGGCAAGAACTCGCCGGTTGACCATTCCGGCCCGGCGGAACGAACCACCGAAGGCCACGAGCGCGCCATGCGCGATCACTGTCTTGTCGAGATCGAAGAACGCCGCTTCCATCACAGAGACGAGCATACGGGTCGCCGGAGAAGGGGCCACCGCGCCCATTGGGGGATCCCCGCGGTTTCCCTAGGGTGTGCAGGCCTTCCCCGGGTGATCACTTCACGAATCGATCAGCGCTGCGGCGCCGCTCGGACTCGTGATCGACACGACGACACACATGGTGATGTCGTGATGGGAGGACAGATGGCAACGATCTCATGTTGGTCGGCCAAGGGCGGTTCGGGAACGACGGTGGTGGCCATCGCGCTGGCCACCATGCGCGGTCGCGAACCGGAAAGCGGCGGTTCGTTATTGGTTGATCTCGCCGGCGATTGTCCGAGCGCACTCGGTCTTCCGGAGCCGAGCGGTCCCGGGGTCTCCGAGTGGCTGACGGCCGGTGGTGAGGTGCCGCCCGATGCGCTGCGACGTCTCGAGATCGAGGTGTCCCCTGATATCTCGCTTCTTTCGCTGGGGCGTACTGCCATGGAGGGCGTTGCGAGCCCTGATCGGGTCCAGCAACTGCTTGAGCAACTCGCACTCGATCCTCGCGACACCATCTTTGATCTCGGCCGCGTTACCACTGGGGCTGGTCTGATCATGGAACCGCTGGCCCGACTCGCTGCCGGCGCTGACCAGTCCCTGTTGGTCACCCGAGCATGCTTCCTGTCATTGCGTCGAGCTCTGGCTTCACCGGTTCGGCCCACCGGGATCGTGCTGGTGACCGAGGAGGGTCGAGCGCTCGGTCGCCGGGAGGTGGAGGACATCCTCGGCGTTCCGGTGATCGCCGAAGTACCCCTCGACTCCTCCGTGGCCCGAGCGGTCGATGCGGGAACGCTCGGCATGCGAATGCCGCGCGGACTCGAACGGTCGTTGCGTCATGCGGCCTGAGGTGGGCGGTCGGCGCGGACACGCCGAGTCCCTTGTCGATCGGCTGCATCAGCAACTGCTCGGTACCGGAGGGCCCCCGGTCGATACCTCGGCGGCAACTATCCATGAGCTGGCTCGTATCGACGACCCGCTCCTGCCCGAACCCGAGGTCACCTCGGTGGTCGAGCAACTGCAGGCGCGTATGAGCGGGCTCGGGGTGCTCGAACCGCTGTTGGCCGATGCCTCGGTGAGCGAGGTGATGGTCAACGGGGGTGGAGCGGTCTGGATAGAGCGTGACGGCCGGCTCGAACGCACTGAGCTGGCCATCGATGAACCCACGGTCCTGCAGTTGATCGAGCGAATCGTCGGCCCGTTGGGACTCTCCATCGATCGCGTGTCTCCGATCGTTGATGCGCGACTTCCCGACGGATCGCGGGTGAACGCAGTGGTCCGTCCGCTTGCTGTCGATGGTCCGTGTCTGACAATCCGCCGCTTCGGCGCCCGTCGTATCGAACTCGACGCAGTGGCCACGCCGGGCACTGCGGCACTGCTGCGATGGGCGGTGCGAGCGCGCCTCAACATCCTTGTGTGCGGCGGCGCTGGTGCGGGAAAGACCACATTGCTCAACGCTCTCGCTGCAGAGATCGACGACCACGAACGAGTCATCACCGTGGAGGACGCCGCCGAGCTGCGGCTCCCCGGTGATCATGTGGTGCGACTCGAAGCTCGGCCCGCCGGAACCGAGGGGGCCGGAGCCGTCAGGGTGCGCGACCTCGTGCGCAATGCCCTGCGCATGCGCCCCGACCGCATTGTGGTGGGGGAGGTCCGGGCCGGGGAGGCGATCGACATGCTCCAGGCCATGAACACCGGTCACGAGGGGTCGCTGTCGACCTGTCATGCCAACGGACCGGCGGATGCACTCCGACGACTCGAGACCCTCGTGCTCATGGGTGATGTTGCCTTGCCGCTTCCGGCAATTCGCGAGCAGCTCCGATCGGCTCTCGATCTGGTCGTCGCCATCGCTCGACGGCCCGACGGGACCCGCCGCGTCGTTGCAGTGGGCGAGGTTCAGGAGTGCGCGTCAGCGATGGGTGCAGGGGCCGGCCCAGCTCCAGGCCCAGTGAGCGCCGCTGGTGGGGGATCAGGTGAGGTGGAGGTCCGGTTGCTCACCAACCATTCAGGCGCGCTCTGCGCACTGCCTTCGCGGGCTGCGCGGCATGTGTTCACATCCGCCCCATCAAGCGACTGGCTCGAAGCGGCCTCGTCGTGACTGCGACTGTGGTGCCCGGCCTGTGCGCCGCCATCGCTGTGGTGTGCACTCTTCGGACGTTCGCGTTCGTCGGTGAGTGGCGCTCGGAGCAACTGATTCGCCGGCGTCTCGGCGCCGGTCGACGGTGCTCAATTGCTGAGCGAGCCCGAGTTCGGCTCGGCGATCAGACGGCTCGTCTCCTCGGTCCATTCCAGCGGTGGTTCGGTGCTGCTACTCGCCGGCGCAGTTCCGATCGCGATGTCCTGTTACTCCTCGAGTCCACCACCCGGAGACTGCGCAGCGGTTCCTCCCTCCGGTTGGCACTCGCGTCGGCCGCGGGCGACTGTGCCGAGCCGGCTGATCGCGAACTCACCGAAGCGATCGGCACCGGAGCGCCGATGCATCCGATCCTGGAGGCCTGGATGCAGGGTGCGCCCCCGGCGCGGCTCCTGGTCGGCACTGCGCTCCAACTTGCCGCCGACTCCGGAGGAGCGGTGGCATCGGTCTTCGACGGTGTGGCCGAGAGTCTCCGTGATCGGCTGGCGCTCGATCGCGAGGTCGCTGCACTGTCCTCGCAGGCCCGTGCGTCGGCACTGGTGCTCATCGTGGCGCCTGCGGTGTTCGCCGTGCTCATGGCCAGCATCGATTCCCGGGTGGCGGCGGTGCAGTTCACCACGCCAATTGGATGGGCCTGCTGCATCGTGGGGCTCGGGCTCGACGCGCTCGGGGCTCTCTGGATGTCCCGGATGATCGCCCGTGTCCGATGACGTTGCTGTTTGTCGCCATCCTCACCGTCTTCGCGGTGCTGGCGGCGCGACTCCGCATTCGCCATCGTGGCCGAGCCGAGGAACGGGCCCGGCGCGCTGCGATCGAGCGATCGCTTCCCGATGTGGTGGATCTGCTGCGTCTCGGGGTGCAC
>WLCQ01000084.1 GCA_009705225.1 Actinomycetota bacterium
GTCACTCGTTTCGTCGCGTCGGTCGACGCATCAGGTGAACTCGCCGAGGCACGCGCGCAGCAGGCCACAGCTTGGCTCTGGAGCGAGATCAGCGACTCGCTCATCGATCGGTTCCGTGCCGATCCGTCGGTCGCCGATCTCCTGCACGAGGCCGAACTCGCAGTGGCCTCGGGTCGGCGTACACCCACCCTCGCGGCCCGACAACTCCTCGATCGTTTCACCGGAAGCTGAATAGGAACACAGCTCCCAGCCCGCACGGCAACACGCTCGGACCGCCTAGGGGAACTCCGCGCCGGCTACGGGACCGACCCAGCCCTCGGGGTCGGAGAGGATGTCGTGGATGCCGCCGAGAGCGAGCGTCCAGTCCGAGAAACGATCGGCGATCGTTGACGTGGCAGCTGCTCCGAGGCGCACCCGAAGCATTGGATCGGCGACCAGCGCGCTGATGGCCTCAGCAAGAGAGTCGACGGTACGACGACAGCGGACCGAGTTGAACCCATCGCGCAGGATCCAGTCCCCAGCCGGGTTATCGAAGGCAACCACCGGGGTTCCGCAGGCCATGAGTTCGAGTGGCAGATACGACGGGTGGGCGGAGAGTGTGAGTGCGATGCCGACATCACAACGGCGATAGAGCTCGCCGGTGTCGCGGTAGTCGAGCATCCCGAGGTGTTCTATTCCCTGGCCCAGCTCATCGGTGGTTGCCCACGACCCTGCCGTGACGATCCTGACATCGGGTCCGAACCGCGCCTTCACGGCGAGCAGTGCTGGCTCGGCGATCTCCCAACAGTTACGCCAATGACCCGGGCGGGCGTACATGAAGACCGTTGTTGGTCCGTCGTGATCGAGCGGGCGGCGACCGTTGGAGTGGAACACCGTGTGATCGACAGCGGGCATGAACGCTCCACCGACCCCGCGATAGTCGCGCTCGTAGATGTCGAGCAGACGCTGGGTGTTGCACAACCCATAGAGCCCGAGTAGGTAGCTCTCCTCGCACAACGCATAGTTGGTCCCTGCAGGATAAAAGGATGGTTCGAAATCCTGGATCAGGTAGAACTTTCTCTTCGTGTTCGTGACCCGCGCCACCGAGTAGGCGGTGACCCACAGCGTTGCGATCGAAATGTCTGCATAGGGCATGTCCTGAAGTGCCGGATCGTCAGGTCCCGCGAGAAAATGGATGTCGCTGTCAAGTAGCGAAGGGAAAGCCGCTGCCAGCGCGGATCGAAAGAAGTCGGGATTCGGATTTCCCTGAATGATGAACCGACTCGTCACCCCATGGGTGGAACGCAACTGATCGGCAATACGCAGGGCGGTGTTGATTCCGCCATAGAACGGACTATCGATATCGGGGAAGTACCAGTTGATGCTGGCGACCTCGAACCGATCAGCATTGGCGGCGTGGAGCGAACGAACTCCCTGAACCAGATGATCATCAGCCCGACAGGAACTGGCGAGCGACTCTGACTCATGACTGGTTGAGGTTTGACGGAACGGAGCGAAGTTTCGGCCCAAGATGGGACCCACCGACTCGACAGGCGGAATCTCGTTACGACGGGCGAGTTGCGGTGCTCCAGTGCGATTCGAAAGCAGCGGCGAGAAATAGGGATCACCGCCGCGCAGATACTTCTGGTATCGCCAGTAACTGGCGAAGAAATCTCCGGAGGGCACGCTCGAGCCCCGTGTCACGGATTCGAGGTGCTTCACACGAACCATCGGGGTGACCAAATTCCGTAGACCGAGGAACCGGGTATCGAGGCCGAGAACAACATCGCTTCCACAAAGCACGAACCGCTCATCGAATCCACCGATCTGCTCGAACACGCTGCGGCGAACCGCCACACATGCGCCGGTCACCGAGAGCACATTGCGATACCAATCGGTTGAACCGAAGATCGTAGAGGTGTGCGGAGGAAGTCCAACGAAGAGATGAGACGCGAATCGATCGACGCCGACCACTACCCCACCGTGCTGGATGAGTCCCGCGGCGTCGGTCAATTGCAATCCAACGAGCCCGATCTCTGGTCGCACGACCCACGAGACCATCTCGCGCATCCAGTCCGCGTCGACCAGCTCGGTGTCGTCGTTCAGGAAGAGAAGAACCTCGCCACGCGCACGAGCAGCGGCAACATTGTTGACCCGCGAGTAATTGAACTCCTCCTCCCACCACAGAACTTCGAGATCAAGATCGCAGGAGTTGTCGTTGTACCACTGCTCAGCCTCGGCGCAACGGCCACCGTTGTCGACAACAAGCACATCGAAGGACGGGTAATCAGTAGCCGCGAGCGTGGGTAGGCAGTTGCGCATCATCTCGGTGTTATGGCGGGTCGGGATGATGACCGTGACATGCGGAGCCTCAGCGAGTTCCCACACCACACGAACGGCGCTTCCGAAGTCAACCACGTGGGCTGCCTCGCCTCGGCGGGTGATGGCGCGCTTCACGAGGTCGACGCCGACACCGGCAGGAATGCTGGGCCGACGCTTGAGATGAGCCAACACCTTCGGGATTCGCCCGACCGCTGCCGAACTGAGGTCGAGCCTGAAGAGAAGATCCCACCAGGCACCGTCACCCAACTCAGCGTCAAGACCGCCGACGCGGGCGAGTTCGCGACGGCGGATCGAGAAAGAACGACCGAGCGGATTGGCACTGAAGAGGAGTTCGGGCGACCACGTGGAACGGAAGAGCGGGTCGGTCGACGACTTTCGGCCACGAACAAGATCGTCGTCCCAGTGCACCACCGTGGCTTCGGGGGTGTCCCAGAGTTTCGACACAAGCTCATGCAAGAAGTCGGGTTCGAGTCGGTCGCCGGATTCGAGAACCACAAGATTCGCTGATTGATCGCCGTTGTTCATGAGACCTACCACCTCATGCAGACAACGTGAGGCGTCGCATCGGCGGATGCTGATTCGATTGGCGGGCGCGCCCGTGTCGTCGGCGACAGTGACCTCAACCGCTGACACGATGGTGAGGGTCCAGTCCGAGACCCACTGATTCTTCAGCGAATCGACGGTGGCGGAAAGCCCCCGCGCAGCTTCGGCATCAGACACCATCACGAAGAGTTCGATCGGGACCGAGCGACCCTCGAAATCCCTGCGGTCGAGTCGCTCGAGGAACGAGTCGTGATCTCCGCGGCGAGAGTCGAGCCAGTCTCCGTATGCGGGTTCATTCTCGATGGGATCGCTCGCCGTGGCCCAGATTTCACGGAGACGCGGTGCATAGTCGCGACTGTCGAGCGCGACCTGACGACCGGCTCGCATCATGGCCCGGACCTTCGAATCAGTGGGCGCAACCGATCGAGCGACTCGCTCGGCAGCGCCGCGGGAACCCTCAGCGTCGCTCATTGCCGACCGCCGAAGTTCGGTTCGGACCAGGACCCGAGGAGGTCGGTGACGCCGGTGAATGGCAGATCGGTACCGACTCGGAAGGTGATCACGCGTTCCTTCTTGTCGACAACCATGGTGCCGTCGGAATCGTGCACTGCGACCGACAGGCTGTATTCGCCCGGACCGAGCACCACTGAGGGCATGACGAAGTCGATCGACCCGTCGCCGGAATACTCGGGCTGGACGCCGTGATCAGGAGTCGTTCCCTGATTCGAGGCGAGCACGCCTGCCTGGGTCTCGATCGAGAAGGAAAACTTCGGCCGCTGAACCGGCCGCCGGCACTGGAAGTTGACCCGGATCACGGCGCTGCGATGAGTCTCGAGATATCGGGTCTCGCGTCCGTTGTGATCGATGAGTTCGATCTCTCCGAGCGTCACGAGTCGTTCGGCTGGTTCGCCGACCGGACTCTCCCGAAGTCGGGCCTCCTGCTCGATGACTGCTCGTTCTCGATCGAGTTCGAATTGCCGCTCGGATTCTGCGTCGTTCACCTGGGAGAGGTAGTCGCGCACCACATCGACCGAACGACCTTCGGACATGAGCTGCCCATGATCCAGCCAGGCCGCCCGATCGCACATCGTGCGAACGATCTCGAGGCTGTGGGTGACCATAACGATCGTGACGCCGTTGTTGCGCAGCTTGTAGAGATGTTCGAAACACCGACGCTGGAACTCCTCGTCTCCGACGGCGATGATTTCGTCGACGATGAGGATCTGCGGATTGACGTGCACCGCGACGGCGAATCCGAGTCGGACGAACATACCGCTCGAATAGTGACGGACCGGAGAATCGATGAAGGCACTGAGGCCCGAGAAGTCGACAATGTCGTCGAGTAGGAGATCGACCTCGCGACGGTGGAGTCCGAGGATCGATGCGTTGAGGTAGATGTTCTCGCGACCGGTGAGATCGGGATGGAATCCGGCCCCGAGTTCGAGCAAGGCCGAGATACGACCGTCGGTGGTGATGGTGCCCGATGTGGGCCGGTGGATGTTCGCCATCATCTTGAGCAGGGTGGACTTGCCCGAACCGTTATGGCCGACGAGTCCGAAGACCTCACCGTGCTCAACCTGCAACGAGACGTCGTCAACGGCTCGGAAATTCTCGTAGCGCTCCATCCGGAACTTCGTGATCATCTCCTTGAGCGAACCGGGCCGATCCTTGTAGCGCCGGAAGGTCTTGGAGACGTGGTCGACCCGGATTGCGGGGATCTCAGCGGCCATCAGAGTTCCTCGGTGACGTTCTTCGAGCGCCAGGAGAAGATGGTCCAACCGATGAGGAAGGTGCCGAGCGAGATGACGAGCATGACTGCCACATTGGCAAGGCTCGGCCAGCGCAGAAGATAGAACGCGTCGCGGGACCAGCCCACGAATTGCGCAACTGGATTGAGCGAGAAGATCGTGCGCAACGGAAGACCCCACCTCTCCTCGGGGATCGCGGTCACGGGATACACGATCGGCGTCGCGTAGAAGAGCAGGTTCATACCGATCGAGACCAAATAGCCGACATCTCGCAGGTACACGTTGAAGATCGACACGGCGAGGCCGATGCCCAACGCGAATGGCGCCAGCAGCAACAGCGTGAACGGGAAAAGCAGGAAGGTGACCGAAACGTTGCCGAGCACCACCATCACCACGGCGAGGATGCCTCCCTCGATGACGCCCTGCAGGACGACGGTCATGAGATTGGCGATCGCCGGACACGACGCTGGGAAGTAGACCTTGTTGAGCAACTGCCCAGAGTTCTGTAGGGCGGTGATGGAGCCATTGATCGTGGCGTTGAAGAAGTTCCAAACGACGAGTCCGGCGAACAGATAAAGAGCAAACACGCCCGTATCACCGTTGCCGAAGGAGGGTGGCGTCTGCTTCAGAAAGACGCCAAACACAAGACTGAAGATGACCAGCGTGGAAGCCGGGTTGATGAGCGACCAGGCCCAACCAAGGACACTCTTCTTGTACCGGGCCCGCAGCTCACGCTGCGCGAGGTTGTAGATGAGGTTCCGATATGTCCAGATCTCGATTGCGGCTGTCACATGGCCCCTTCGCGTCAGGCGCCCAATGACGTTACCAGCACCTACCCGCGACCCTGGGCGATGCGCAGAGCTCTTCGGAGCCGCCGCAGGATTCCCTCGTCATTGTCGCTGAGCACCCGCCGGTCCGGGGCCAGCATCGGACTGGCACAGAAAGCCACGAGTGGGGAGGCAACCCGATCCCAGGTCATCTCCGAAGCCACCGCTGCGGTCCGCTGGCGACGTTCCCGGACCCGCTCGGGATCCTCGGAGGCGAGGGTGCTGAGCGCGTGAGCCACCGCAGCGGGATCGTCGGGTGGCACCACGATGCCGAGACCTCGATCGGCCACGAGGGAGGCCAGAACATCGCCCTCGGTGCACACCACCGGGAGTCCGGCCCAGAGGTAGTCCAACACCCTGGTACGGAATGACAGTTCGGTCTCAGTATGACGATGATGCAGCGACACCCCGACGTCGGCATCGCAGAGCCAGTCGCCCCGTTCCTGATACGGGACCCAATGGTCGATGAATGACACACGCTGCGGAACCAGACCGAGTTCATGGGCTCGGCGACGAGCAACATCGGCAAGTGGGAGTTCCCCAACAACTGGGGTCGGATGCGGACCCGCGAGCAACGCCGCGGACACTCTGTGGTCGCCGGGCAGCGCCACGGCCTCGAGCAACGTGATCGGATCGAGCCAGGAGTACAGACCGCCGCCCCAATACGCGATGAACGAATCATCGGCGAAGCCTCCAGGCACACTGCGCAGCGGATGACTGCGGACTTCGGGAGGGGCTGAAGGAAGGCCGAACGGTACGCATCGAATGAAGTTCTCGAGCGCGGGGTCCTCGGCGGTGATCCGGGATCCAATACGACCACTCGCAGCGAGCATGCCGATCACGAGGTGACGCTGACGCTCATTGGCAACGAGAACCACATCGGCGACCGAGAGCGGCTCCACGAGGTGTCGGCTCGCGTCGGCAACCCATGTTCGCTGCGCGTTAAACGGCTCACCCCGACGTTGCTCGAGTGTCTCAAGCAGACCCGGATCGTAGGCGTCGACTACGAGCGGCACACCGAGCGAGGCCATCCAGATGTTGTCGGCGAGGACCGGAGCGAAGACCACGATCACCGTGGCATCAACCAGAGCATCGCGAAGGGAGTCGGAATCGCTCCACGCACGTAGTTCGATACCGACGCGAGAGAGTTCACTTCCAGCCGGTGCGGCGAGGATCACATGGTGACCTGCCGATACCAGCACCGCGGCCAGCTCCACCGATCGAATTGCTGGTCCGGCCATGAGTTCGCCGACCGTATCGGCACAGACGAACACCACACGGGCCTCAGACATAGTTCGAAACTACCAGCGGGTCCGGGTAGTGCCCGTGCTGTCGACCACCCTCGCTGGAGTGCATCCTGTCAACCTCACCGGAGAACGTCGAGAACCATTGCGCGGAGGCGTCGTTCGAATGCTTCGCGGCCGAAGATCAGTGCTCTCTCGGCTGCCGCTGCACTGAGCCGCTCTCGCAGATTCGGATCGTCGATGACCTGGCGAGTGCGCGAAACGAGTCCGTCGGAATCGGCGAAGAAGAACCCGTCAATACCCTCACGAACTATCTCGAGCTGACCACCCGCCCGGATCACAATTGGAACCGCACCTGCGGACATCGCTTCGACAGTGGTGATGCCGAAGTGCTCGGCACGCTCCGGATCCTCGTCGAGGTTCTCGCCCAGACCGGTGGCATGCCAATAGATCGACGCCCGCCCGTAGAGCTCGTCGAGTTCCTCCCCACTCGCAGCAATGTGAAAGACAACAGGAAGCCCCTCCGCGGCGCGGCGAACCATGTTCAGGTACGGCTCATCCTGCGGAGCGCATCCGCCCACCAGATGAAGCTCCCATTCCGGGTGCATCGGCGAGAGTCGTGCGAAAGCCCGAACCATCTCAAGTTGCTTCTTCGAGTGACCACGCTCGGCGGCGAAGAAGCGTCCCACAGACACGATGATCGGCGCTTTTCCGGCGGAGTGCCGCTGGGTGATCGCTGGGACGAGCACCTCGCAACGGCGATTCCACAGGCGAGTGACCCACGATGCGCCGTATCCGGAGTTGGCCACGATGCGGTCGTAGGTGTCGAGCCATGGCAGGCCCCGCTTCGGCCCTGCGAGCAACGACACCGGCTCGAGCAAACGCGTCAACGGCCCCGAGCCGAAGCCAGCCCAGACGACCGGTACGCCGAGCTGACGCCGATCACCGTTACCCGAGGTCTCATCCGGAATGAACGTCTCACTTATCAGCTCAACGGTGACACCACCGCGGCGCCCGACGATCGGGATTTCCACGATCATGGGCCGTAGGAGCTGTCGTCGGCCGCGAGCTGCGGTGATCGTGAACGATTGGGCATCCTCGCCATCGATGCGGATACGCACGAGCCGATCCGTGCCATCGGGCAGGAAACGCGCAACAGCGATACGCAGCACCCTCGTCGTTGCCGGGGTGACCATCGCCCGCAGCACTCCCCTGCCATTGGTCCAGCGAACCTGCTGCCATCGGATGACATCGGCGGGATGGAACCCGGAATCAAACTCGACCGGTCCGGCGGCGCGTCGACCCGCACGGGCAAGCACACCCATCATGCGGATCTGCCATGGCGCGAGATCGGCGGTGGGCACATGCGGAAAATGAACGATCGAAATACCGCGCCGAGCGCCATTCGGACTGGTGTCGCGATAGGTGGCATTGATCAATAGGTCATAGCCACGCGACACCCGTTCGATGGGTTCACAATCGTCGACAACGACAACACGCACGCGTGAGAGATCCAGACCAAGTCGCTCCTGTAGGGCGGCGAGATCGACGGGTTCATGCGAGATGAGATCCACCCTATGGTCGACGCTGAGAACCTCGGCGATCGTTCCTGCGTATGTTTCACCCCCACCAGCGACAGACCAGAACCGGTCGTAGACGGCAACGCGCAGTTCGTTTGGGGTCCGGATGCTCATCGTTGCACGAACCATGGATCGAGCCGACGATCTGCAACGAGACGTCTGGCCCGCAGCACGCGACGTTCGACGAGAGTGGCGGGCAGCATTCTGAGAAAGCCCAGATAGGAATTGATCCGGCGACGGACGATCGTGACCCGAGGACGCTGACGGCGCAGCGGAGGTCGCAGCACGTCGCGCCGAAAATACGCGGCTGTGGCTCGGAGATGCAGCAATGATTGACGGATCGCTGTTCGGGCAGGAGCATTCTTCACGAGCATGAGCAGACGATTGCGCTCGACATGGAACGCGAACACCTCGGAGCCTTCACCGCTGCTGGCCGCATGCACATGACGAATGACGCTTGCTGGCGCAGTTCGATAGCGCCATCCCCGGGCCTGGCCACGCCACGAGAGATCAGTGTCCTCGTAGTACAGGAAGAACGATTCATCGAAGAGCCCGACGTCTGCGAGGTACGCAGGGCGCAGCAGGACGCCGCCGCCACACCAGGCGAAAACTTCGATCGGTTCGTCGAATTGGCCGAGGTCGCGCTCGAGCCATCCCCGATCGGCGCCACAGCCATCGCTGAACACCAACGACCCAACGTTGTTGACGACATCGACCAGCGCCGTCGGTGCCGAGAAGACCACCGTGGATGCACCGGATCGAATCGACATGGGCGTACCGTCGATCACGATCTCGCAGGCTTGCACCGCATCGATGCGCAACGCCACGGTTGCACCACCACGGCCACCATTGCGGAGCCCATCGGAGGCTGGAATCGGGATCCTGACGGTGCTGTCGGGGCCGATCCACTCGAAGGTTCCGAGTGTCGAGGCCTCGCGACCCCAACCACCGCTCGCGACATGGAGGTCACGCCAAACGTCGACGCCATCCACGGCGCACCCCCGAATCTGGATACTCAACTCCCTGCCTCCGGCACCCTCGGATATCAGCACCGGCGCCTTGATGTGGATCTCTGCGAATCGGGCTGCGAGGAGCAGCTTCGGACATGCCGCTCCGAGACCGGGGTCATCGTCCAAGGTGTCAACCAACGGCGCCAGCCATTCGGGTTCGACGAACGCATCGTTGTTGATCAACGCCACGTAACGGACCTGATCAAGATCTCGGAGGGCAAGGTTGTTGGCCGGGAATCCCGTATTGCGAACCTGCGCGCGAACCTCGACACCCGGGTGGGCTTCACGAAGCCGCTCGATGCTCCCGTCGGTTGAGCCGTTGTCGACACAGATCAGCTGCAGCTGCTCGGTTGGCCATCGGGTGGCAGCGAGGTGATCGAAGCACCGGATCGTGTCGTCGCCGCCGTTGAAGTTCAGCACCACGACGCGAACGATCCCCGGCTGCATCGTCACGACATGAGCCTCGCGACGAGACGCTCGAGCGGCACCCGGTAATCGTCGAGAAGCGCAAGACCTGAAAGTCGAAGAGCAGCGTTGTCGAGGACCGAGTTAGCGGGACGGGGTGCCGGGCGGGCGGGCAGCAGATCAGCGGTGGCGACGGGCCGGACTCGTTCGGGATCGAGACCAGCGCAGCGAAGCACCTCACCGGCGAACTCGAACCAGCTGACCGCACCTTGGTTGGTGACGTGAAAGACCCCGGGTCGACGCTCGACGCCAAGCCGTTCGATCATCACAGCGAGGTCATCGGCGAAGGTCGGGTGCCCCCGTTGGTCATCAACGAAGCTCAGGGTTTCGTGCTCCCCGGCGAGTCGGAGGATCGTCTTGACCATGTTGCCGCCATGGAATCCGCAGACCCACGAGGTTCGGACGATTGTGGACTCGGGACCAAGCTCGAGTTCACCGGCGAGTTTCGAAGCGCCATAGACCGAACGGGGATCGGGCGTGTCCCATTCGACATAGGGAGCGTCCTTCGAACCATTGAAGACGTAGTCGGTCGAAACGTGGACGACATGCGCGCCAACTCGACGCGCTGCTTCGGCGATATGGCGGACAGCGAGCGCGTTGATGCGGTAGGCGCGATCCGTATCGGACTCACACGCGTCAACTGCGGTCCAGGCAGCCGGATTGATGATGAGATCGGGTGAGATACTTGTGATGGACGCGAGCACGGCATCACGGTTACCGATATCGAGACCGCTGTGGTCGAAACCGAACACCTCATGCTGAGCCCGA
>WLCQ01000085.1 GCA_009705225.1 Actinomycetota bacterium
CAGTACCGCCCGTACCTCGAGAAGAAGTACCACGATCAACTCGATGTGTTCCTCGCCGAACAGCATGAACTCATCGAGGCCTCGAACCGACTCGGCGTACGTGATGACAAGTACGCCAAGAAGTGGTTCGAGGATCACGACGAGGAACTCGCCGGTGGCTGGGATGCCATCAAGCGCGATCAGACCCTTGATTCCGATGGCGTTGCCGGCGAGGTCGTCTACCCCGACGCCGACGCCGTCGAGAGCCGCACGGCAGTGCCGTTCGGTGCTGGTCTCGGCCTGTCGGGCGATCTCGATCCCGAACTCGGACTCGCCGGGGCCAAGGCGCATAACCGTTGGCTCGCTGATCTCTGCTCGGTCAGCCCCGAACGCCGATGTGGTGTGGCCCTCGTGCCCATCACCGGTCCGGTCGAGGACGCTCTTGCCGAGATTCGCTGGGCGAAGGAGCACGGCCTGGGTGCCGTGATGATCCCGGCGCGCTGGTGCAACCAGTTGCCGTACCACGAGCGTCGCTATGACCCCATCTGGGCGTTGTGCGAGGAATACGACATGCCCATCGTCACCCACTCGGGTTCTGCCCCGCGTGAGGAGTACGGCGATCTGCTCGGCATCTATGTCACCGAGGTCACCTGGTGGCCGGCGCGTCCCATGTGGTTCATGCTCTGGTCGGGCGTGTTCGAGCGCTATCCGAACCTCAAGTTCTGCGCCACCGAGGGTGGTTGCTGGTGGCTGCCGCAGTTGCTGTGGTTCTGGGACCGTCTCTGGATGGGACAAAAGGGCTCCGACAAGCTGAAGGCCGGTGCGTTCAGCGGCATGGTCGAAATGCTGCCGAGCGAGTACATCGATCGCAACTGCTTCACCGGTCTGGCCAACGTGAAGCGTCGCGAACTCGGTCAGCGTTACGAGATCGGTATCGGCAACATGCTGTGGGGTACCGACTTCCCACACCCCGAGGGAACCTGGCCCAACACGCACGAGTGGCTCAAGAAGACCTTCTATGACATCCCGATCGATGAGACCCGCGTGATGCTCGGGCTCAGCGCTGGCGATGCCTTCGGCTTCGACATGGATGCACTGCGCAAGATCTCGGAGAAGATCGGTCCGACCCCCACCGATCTCGGGCAACTCGGCGAGGGCCGCACTGCGCAGATGCTCACCGATCGTTGGGCACCGGTGAAAGAGGTCGGTCGCCACTGGCTCACCGGCAACGATTTCCCGCTGATCCCTCAGTGAACTGCTGATGGCCACAGCCACCAGAGTCGTCAGTTCCAGCGCGGGTCGCACATCATCGGTCACTGCCGATGATGTGCTTCGCGCCGCTGGCCGCATCGTCGAACGTCATGGCGTCGATGCCCTCACCATGCGTCGACTCTCCGATGACCTCGGCGTGGCTGTCACCTCGATCTACTGGCATGTCGGCAATCGCGATGCCGTTCTCGACGGACTAGTTGATCGCTTGTTGGCGCGCATGGAGACCCTTGTCGCTGAAGGGTCCACCCCGCCGCAACGCATCGCGTCGCTGGCCCGACAACTACGGGTCACGCTGCTGGAGCGCCAGCATCTCGTGGGTCTTGCGCATGAACGCGACCGCACGCCGGCGATGTTCCTGCCCGTGCAACTCGCCATGGCCACCGAGTTGGCTTCCGCTGGCCTGACCGGTTCCGGAGCGGCACTGGCGCTGCGCAGCTTGCAGGTGCATGTCATCTCCTCGGTGCTCATGGAACGAGCCGGCGCCCGCAGTGCGAGCCATGGCACGCTCGACGCCGACCTTTGGCCCACGGCTCATCCCGATCGCAAACTCATCGCCTCGCTGAGCGAACCGGCTGACTACGCAACGGTGTTCGAGTTCGGGCTCGACGCATTGCTCGCACACATCATTCCGTCCTGAGCCACCACCCATCCTCACGAAGGCAGGAACACGCAGTCATGTCTGAATCGAATGAGACCTACGAAGCCATCGACACCCCGTGGCGCCGCAGTCCTGAAGAGTTGGGCGCCAGCCTCGGCGAGTGGGTCAGCCGGGTACTCGTGCCCGGCGCAATGGTGGACAACCTCAGCCAACCGGGTAATGGCATGTCGAGCGAGAGCATGTTGTTCGACGCCACACTCGACGGTGTCACCGAGCAGTTCGTGGCCCGACTCGCGCCGCAGCCCCAGTTCATCCCGGTGTTCGAGACCTACGACATCGACATGCAAGCCAAGGTCATGCAACTGGTGGGGGAGCGAACCTCGGTGCCCGTTCCAGTTGTCGCCGCCGTCGAACTCGACCCGTCGGTGCTCGATGTGCCGTTCCTTGTCATGCGCCGGCTGCCGGGCGACGCCCCGAGCGATGTCCCGCCCTATGTCTTCGACGGCCCGATCCTGGCCATGACCGACGCCGAGCGAGCAGAGATGCAGCTCAACGCCGTTCGCACCTTGGCCGAACTTCACACCATCACGGTTGACAACGCCGATCTGTCATTCCTTGAGCGGCGGGCGTACGGCACCGATGCGCTTGATCAGCACCTCGGTCACGAGCGCCACTATTACGAGTGGGCCCGTGAGGGGAAGACCTTCCCGCTCATCGAACGCACATTCGCGTGGCTCGACGCCAATCGCCCAACACTCACCGGCCCGACGGTGCTCAACTGGGGCGATGCCCGTCTCGGCAACATGATGTTCGAGGGTCCCACTCCCACAGCAGTGCTCGACTGGGAGATGGCATCGGTGGGTCCCGCCGAGGTTGATCTCGCCTGGATGATCTTCCTGCATGCCTTCTTCCAGAACATGGCCGTCACCTACGGCTTCCCTGGCCTTCCCGATTTCATGACCCGCGAGTCCATCGCCGCGCAGTACAGCGAACTCACCGGTCGTCCGGTCGAGGCGCTCGAATGGTTCGAGGTCTTCGCCGCCCTGCGTTTCGCCACCATCTCCACCCGTACGAGCCTGCGCTCGATCATGTACGGGCAGATGGAACAGCCCGAGGATCTCGACGATCTCATCATGTTCCGACCGCTGCTCGAGCAGATGCTCGACGGCACCTATTGGTCCTGACCACCACTCCCAGAGAGGCACTACGCACACGTCATGTCTGACACCACGAACGAACTCGATCAGCTCTACCGTCCGGTGTTCCCGGCCGATCTCATCATCGACGCACTCAACAAGAACCTCGATTCACCGGCTGTGTTCATCGGTGAGCGCATCATGACCGCTCGCGAGATGCGCGATCAGGTCAGTTGCTATTCGCAGGCCCTGCGCTCCAAGGGCATTGGTCAGGGCAGCCAGATCTCGGTGCTCGCGCTCAATCGGCCCGAGGTGCTGTTCAACATGGCGGCCAATCAGGTCAACGCCACGCGCTCCACGCCGCTGCATCCGATGGGCTCGCTCGAGGATCAGGCCTATGTGTTGGGTGACTGTGGTGCTGAGGCACTCGTGTTCGATCCCGACAACTTCACCGATCGTGCCAAGGCCTTGGCCGAGATGGTTCCGACCATCAAGCATTTCCTGTCGCTCGGTCCGTGCGAGTTCGGCGAGGACCTTCATGCGCTTGCGGCCACCTTCACGCCGGAGCCGCTCGTCGCTCCGCTGGTCAATGCCGAGGACCTCGCCGGTATTGCGTACTCCGGCGGCACCACGGGTAAGCCCAAGGGCATCATGAGCACCTATCGCAGCGGCGCCGCCATGACCACCATTCAAATGGCTGAATGGCAATGGCCCGATGAGGTGCGGTTCCTCATCTGTACGCCGCTCTCGCATGCCGGGGCAGCGTTCTTCACGCCCACGTTGCTCAAGGGTGGATCCCTCACCGTGCTTCCCGGTTTCGATCCCGAGAAGTTCATGCAGACCGTGGAGACCAACCGCATCACGTCGACGATGCTCGTGCCCACCATGCTCTATGTGCTGCTCGACCATCCCAAGTTCGACCAGTACGACCTCTCGAGTCTGCAGACCGTCTTCTACGGAGCGGCTGCCATCTCGCCCACTCGCCTGTCTGAGGCGATCCGCCGCATGGGACCGATCTTCTTCCAGTTCTATGGTCAGGCCGAATGCCCGATGACCATCACGGTGCTGCGCAAGGAGGATCACGATCCCGACAACCTGGCCCGTCTGGCCAGTTGCGGTCGTCCGGTGCCGTGGGTGCACGTGGCACTGCTCGACGACGACGGCAACCCGGTTCCCCACGGTGAGCCCGGCGAGATCTGCGTGCGCGGTCCGCTCAACATGAAGGGCTACCTCGGCAAGCCCGAACTCACCGCTGAGGCCTTTGCCCACGGTTGGCTGCACACCGGCGATGTCGCCCGTGCCGATGACGAAGGGTTCCTCTACATCGTCGATCGCAAGAAGGATCTCATCATCACCGGCGGATTCAACGTGTATCCCCGTGAGGTCGAGGATGTCATCTCGGCCCATCCCGGAGTCTCTGCCGTTGCCGTCATCGGTGTTCCCGATGAACGCTGGGGTGAATCGGTCAAGGCCGTGGTCGTCGCCCGTCCCGGTGTCGAGATCGATCCTGCCGAACTGATCGAAATGGTCAAGGAAGCCAAGGGCTCGGTGCAGGCACCCAAGAGCGTGGATTTCGTCGATGCCATTCCGTTGAGCGCACTGGGCAAGCCCGACAAGAAGACACTGCGCGCCAAGTACTGGGGCGATTCCGCCCGCCAGGTCAACTGACCAATCGCAAAGCCGGCGCATGAGCCCGATGCGCGTCCCATATCGAACCACCACGGCCTAAAGGCCACCATCAGAACTGAGAACCCATGAGCACGATCGCCATCACTGGTGCGGCATCCGGAATCGGTGCCGCAACCACGGCCCGCCTTCGCAATGAGGGGCACACCGTCATCGGCGTCGATCTGCGCGACACCGCAGTCATCGCTGATCTGGCAACCGCCGAAGGTCGCCAGTCAGCCGTGGCCGGGGTGCTCGACGCATGCGGTGGTGTACTCGACGGACTCGTCACCTGTGCGGGTCTGTCCGGGTATCCCGGTCGACCGGGCTCGCTGCTCGCATCACTGAACTATTTCGGAACCATCGAGGTCATGGAAGGCCTGCGACCTGCGCTCGCGCGCAGCACGAACGGGCCATCCGCAGGGGCCATCAGTTCGAACTCCACCACCACTGCTCCGAACTACTCCATGGAACTGGTTGAAGCGTTGCTCGCCGGCGATGAAGCCGCCGCGTGTGCCGTGGCCGACACCATCGACTCACTTGTGGTCTACGCGCCCACCAAGCTGGCCGTAGCCCGCTGGGTTCGTCACAGCGCGATCTCACCGGAGTGGGCCGGAGCCGGTATCCGACTCAATGCAGTTGCCCCGGGCATGATCGCGACGCCGATGATCGACGAGGGCAACTCTGATGAGTTCATCGCCAAGCAACTCGAGATGTTCAAGCAGACCATCGCCTTGGGACGTGCCGGTCGACCCGAGGAGATCGCAGCACTCATCGGTCTGTTGCTGAGCGCTGACGGTGGTTTCTTCTGCGGCTCGGTGCTGTTCTGCGATGGTGGTACCGATGCACTGCTGCGAGCCGATGATTGGCCCGCACGTTGGAACCTCTGAGTCCGCACTCGGCTCAACTCGAAGCGGGGTCGACTCCGAAATCGATGAACGAGTCGCGGGTCGCAAAAGTTCGGGCTCTTACGGCGTTCATCGCGATCTCAGCCGGTCTCGTCAGTTTCACGAGCCTCGAATTCATGCTCGAGGCCATCCAATCGGACTTCTCGATGTCTTCGGACGCAACCATGTTCGTCTCCACTGTCGCGTCCGGTGCCTGCCTCATCGTGGTCTTCCTGGTCGGTGTCGTTGCCGACCGGTTCGGTGATCGTCGGGTTCTGGTCGTTGCCGGTTCTGTGTTCTGCACCGGTGCGGTCATCGTGGCGAGTTCGCCCAATCCGATAGTCCTGCTCCTGGGGCTCGCTGTGGGTGGTGTCGGGTCCATCTCCATGGCGATCGTGGGACTTTCGGTTCTCAATTCGACCTTCCCGGGTCGACGCGAACGGGCCAAGGCCTTCGGTTTGTTCGCGTTGGCGGCTCCCGTCGTGGCAATCATCGCTCCGATGGTTTCCTCCGCGATCGTGCCCACCGCGGGTTGGCGTTACGTCACTGCGGTGTGGTTCCTGATCGGTCTGGTCACTGTGGTGCTGTCCAGACGAGTCCTGTCCGCACCGGCTGAGGGCGGGGTCCGGGCTGAATTCGTCTCGCCGACGCTCGCCGGGCTCGCACTTTCGGCGATCGCCCTGGGGTTCTCATTCGCCAACATCAACTCGCAGACCCACCTTCATAGGGAGCGAGTGGTGATCAGTGCTGGCGTAGCCGTCGCTGCACTCATCGCCCTGGTCATTGCCATGCGCCTCCTGCGACGTCCGACGCTCGATCTCCGGTCGCTGCGCGCCCGCGGCTCTGTCCCGGTGTTCGCTGCGGTCTTCATCGTGAACGGCGTGAATCTGTTCTTCTTCACCTACCTGCTGCTGCAGTTCCGCTACCACCTGACGTCGTTCGACACTGCGCTCCTGCTGATACTCCCGCAGGCCACTGCGGCCTGCGGAGCATTGCTCGGCGGCCGGTTCAGCGCCCGATGGGGAACTGCCCGGGTCGCCACGGTTGCTCTTGTCGCTGCAGCAGTGGCCTCTCTCGGCGCTTTTTTCGTCTCGGCTGACTCACGAGTCATCGTTCCGATTCTCGTTCTCGCCGTCGCTGGCGTCCCGATCGCTGCGGCGGTGGGACCGATCACACATTCCTTCATGGATCTCTCTCCGGAGGACGGAACGGCAGCGACATCCTCGGTGCGCAATTCCGGTGCCAATCTCGGCGTCGCCATCGCCGGGCTCATCAGTGGTTCCATCATCTTTGATCGGCTCGACGCCAGCAGCGCTCGTACCGCCGAGGTTTACGGTCAGCAGGCTGCCGCGTTCCATCTCGCTGGTGTGATGTGCGCTGTCGCCTACGGAACCGCTGCCGGCCTCATGGTGGTCCATGCCCGGCGCCGTCGAGTCACATTGAGCTGAACACCTTGCGCAGGTTGGTGAGCCAGGCCTCGGGGTCGGCATTGCGCATGGCCGAGGAGGCAGCGTCGCGTTCGGTGGCGTACGTGATGAAGCGTTCGTCAGCCAGAGAGGCAACGAGCGCTGCACCGACCTGCTCAGAAGTTGCCACCGTTTTCGGATCGCGCGGGAATGGATCGTCGTTCCCATCCTTCTTGGTGGAGAACTCCGAATCGGTGCTGCCCGGGATGAACACCCGGGCCCGAACACCGGACTCGCCGAGTTCGAGATGTAGACCCTCGGTGAACATCTCGAGCGCTGCCTTGGTGGCCGAATAGGCGCTGACCCGGAACGCCGCCATGTGTACGCCCATCGAGGACACGTTGACGATGTCGCCGTCGGCGCGTTCGATCATGCCGGGAAGAAGCGCCAGGGTCAGGCGTACCGGCGAGAAATAGTTGATGCGCATGACTCCCTCGACATCTTCGGGAGTGAGATCGGCGACACCGCGACGTTTGGGTACGCCGGCATTGTTGATGAGGACATCAACGCCACCGCCGAGTGCGTCGGTGAGTTGTGCGGCAACCTCGTCGATGGCATCGAGTTCGCTGAGATCGGCGACGACCATCTGTGAGGAGGGGGAGTGCACCCGGCATTCCGCGAGCACATCGGCGAGACGATCGGCCCGACGGGCCACCAGTGCCACGGTTGCGCCTGCTCGTGCGGCTTCGATCGCTGTTGCTGCACCGATGCCCGATGAGGCGCCGGTGACCACAACACGTCGCCCGGTTCCCTGCCACGCGCTCATGTCAGGCCTTGGATCCGTAGCGGGCTTCGAACACCGATCGGATGCCTTCACGCCAGCCGACCTTGCACGGGCCGGTGAACGATGCCCGACGCGTGTTGTCAGTGACCGACCCACGAAGTGTTCCCGGCTGTTCCACTGCGTTGACCACGGGCGTGATTCCCGCGAGTTCACCGATGTACGCGCACCATTCCTGCACGCTGGCTGGCTCGTCGCCGGCCCAGTTCACGATGGTGGTGTCGACCGACGCAGCATCGAGCAGCGCCTCGGCCTGGGCAGTGATGTCATCGGTATGGATCGGCATGTACATGCAGGGATCCCAGCGGGTGGTCACGGCGTTGCCGGACATGAGTGCATCCATCTGCATGACGGGGAGGCCGCCGGTGCCGTCGGGTCCGTAGCTGGCATTCATGCGGGCGATGGTGACGGGAAGGTCGAACAGTCGAGCGCAGGTGCGGGTAACTGCCTCCTGTGCGATCTTCGACATCGAGTACGTGGGTGCGTGCGCTGCGTTGACCTCGCCCAGTGGATCGGATTCGAGGAACACATGCCACGGATCGCCATCGGCCGGCGGTCGATACACCGAATGTGTTGACATGACGAGCGCAGCCTTGGCCTTGCGGCAATGGTTGAGCAGCAGGCCAGTACCTTCGGCGTTCGTGCGGAACGAGGCATCGAAATCCCAGCCCGGGATCTGAGCTACCGCGAGATGCAGTACGTAGTCGAAGTCGTCGGGCAGTTCACTGAAGTCGGGATCACCGAGATCAACCGCCAGCGTCCTGACGCCGACTGCCTCGACCTTGGCGCGGCTCTCGGCATCGCCGAAACGAGCGATGCCCCAGACCTCGTTGTCGACGGCCATGTCGCGCGCCATCGGGAACGCGATCTGTCCCGCCGGGCCGGTGATGAGGATCTTCTTGTCGCTGAACATGATCAGCCCTTGAACAGATCGGGGAAGCTGGTCTGTGCGGTGTCGCGGAAGGCGTCACGCCATTCCACCGACGGGGTCCAACCGAGGCCGAGCAACTTCGAAGGATCGATGGGGTTGGGCGGCACGCAGGCGTCGGTGACGACGAGCGGGATCTCAACCCCGGTGAGCCGGGTCAGTTCTGCGGTCCAGTCCTCAATGCTCACGAGTTCCGGTGCGCACCAGTTGTAGATCGGCGGCGGCACATCGGCGACTTCGAGCAGATACGGAAGGCTCGAGAGGATGTCGCGGTCGTGGAGGAAACAATGCGTGTTCGGTGCATCAGGGCTGATCGGCGTGGGAATACCCATCTGGGCGAGTCGCACCATCATCTGCGGCCAGCCGTGCTCGGGGCCGTAGGGAACATCGAGTCGGGCGATGACAGCCGGCACGCCGAAGCGACGCGACGCGTACTTGACCGACGACTCCGCAGCGATCTTGGAGATCGAATAGGTGGGCATGAAACCCATCTTGCGGTGGTTGTCGCCGAGCGCATCAGTCTCGACATGGCTCACATGGCCGTTGGGTTCGTACACGGCACACGAGGAGCAGTGGAAGAACGCTTTGACGCCCTGAACCCGCTCCATGAGCAGCGCCACGCCCTCGGCATTGGCCCGGAGGTCACGATCGAAATCGTTGGTCTTGGCCACAGCCATGTTGATCACGTAGTCAAGCCCGTCAGGGACCTCATCGAACGAACCGGATTCGAGATCGATGGCGACGGGAATGACGCCGGTTGCCTCCACCGCAGCACGATCCTCGGGCTTGGTGAAGCGGGAGGTGCCGTACACGGTGTTTCCGGCAGCGACGAGCGCACGTGACAGCGGGCCGGCGACCTGACCGGTGACACCGGTGAGCAGGATGCGCTGTCCGGTGAGCGGAGCCGGGCTCATCGGAGCTGGTCCGTGAAGTCGTCGGTACCGAAGTTGGTCTGCTGCCACGGTGCGGTCCAGACATGGGTGGCCAGGCCACTGGCGTTTATCGCGTCGGCGATCTTCGCGTAACCCTCTTCCCAACCTTCGGCGCTGTCGTGGTCGAGGAAGTGCAGCTGCAGGAATCGACGGGGGCCGGCGGCGGCGCGCACGACATCGGCGGGCGCATCATCGGCGAGCGGGATGACTGTTCCGCTACCCACGAGCTCGGGACCCCACGGCTGGGCCATCGCTTCGGGGAGATAGGTCTCGCGGAACCAGGCCTCGACCTCTTCGTGGGTGTGACCTTCGTTGACATCGCCAGCTACGACCACCATGCCCGGGTACCCGTGGTCGAGGGCGAGGTCGATCGTGCAACCGGTCGGTTCCTTCTGGACGTTCCACTTCATGTCATAGAGCAGCGTGTGCACGTGGTCGCGCTCGGCGTACATCCGGCCTTGCTGGTGCAGCCAGTTCACGTTGTCGACGTTCCAGCGGTTGGTCTCCTCATCGGTGCCGACCAGCCACCAGTAAACGGCCAGATATGAGCCGCGCAGCGGGTCGCTGGTCATGTCGTTGGCGGTGGTGGTCCTGAGGTCCTTCAGGCGACGGGTGGCCACGAAGCGATCGCCGGCGAACACGTTCGGGCCAACGAGGCAGCCTGAGTAGAAGTGATCATGCTC
>WLCQ01000086.1 GCA_009705225.1 Actinomycetota bacterium
GAACCGGCCGAATGCGGTGATCCGCGGGTCCTCACCTTCGGGGAGCTTGTGGTCGTTGGCGAGGTACTTCGCGTAGAGCACTGAATCGTTTCGGAGACGGTCTTCGGCGTCGATCGCCATGGAACGCAGTTTGTAGACCCGGATCTGGCTGTCGCTGCGGCCGACCCGGGTCTGTCCGAAGATTGGGTGGCCCTTCGTGATGAATGCATTGATCATGATCAGCACCAGCAGCAATGGCGCGAGTACCAGTAGTGACGGCAAAGCGACGAGGATGTCGGTGCCCCGTTTGAGAAGGACCGACAGTGTGGATTCGATGCGGAGGCGCTCAAGCGCGATGACGGCAGTCGGCAGTTGCCGACTGGTGAATCCGTCTGTGCTGAGATCTCTGAACATCGTTCGTGACCTTTTGCCGGGCGAATAAGGCGTTCGTGTGACCTTGTGACATTTGTCGCTTTTGACTCGGTGAGAAACTTACTGTCATCACACATCCAATTTCTAGTCAGCTCTTTACTGTTCTTTTGGATTTCACAAAACCCGGTTCAGTACGCGCCGATTTCCTCGGCGGATTGAACCCGTACTACCGGAGTTGGGTTGGATCTAGGCGAGCTGATGGCTGGATCTGGGGTGCTGGTTTCGTTGCCCGGCAGGGCGATCTGCGTTACTGCGCCCGCAGCAGTTCGACGAACGAGGCCTGATAGTCCTCGTAGCGAGACCATCGTTCAGAGAGCCACTGGTGGGCTTCGCGCTCTGTGAATTGATGGGTTCGCATGGCCCAGGCCTTGAGTACGAGCCCGGTACGGCTGCGACCGCCGTGACAGTGCACCACCACCCGATGACCCTCGGTGAGGAGCGCTTCGATTGCTTCGACCGCATCACGGAGTGCCGCTTCGAGATCTGCATTCGCAGGGCCGGATTGATCGATCATGAAGAGTTCACGCCGAACGGGATGCGATGTGAACCTCCCGTGGGTCCTGCACAGCGAGATCACCGCCCAGTCGGTCGGCACGGTCGACGCTCCGAGCAGATCGGCGGCATGGAGTCCCGGTGCCACCTCGATGGGGCCCGCGGGAGTCTCGGTATTGGTGGCCGGCACCGGGGAGCGGCCGACCAGACGACGAGCCATATCCTGCAGCGCGGCATTGTCATAGTGCTGGGCGCCGTCGGCGGTGCCCACGGTGCCGTGGACGTATGCGAGCCAGCGCGATGGGATGCCCTGCACGCTGTCACGAGCGCCGGCGATGGCTCCGACGACTGTTGCAACGGTGTCAGTATCGCCACCGAGATTGATCGCAGCGATGACGGCGTCGGCGAATGTGTCGGTGGTTCGCAGTGCCCACACTGCCTGGGCGAGACACCCCCACACTGTTCCATTGCTCGGTCCAGCGGAGAGGTTCGGCTCCCACCGGGCATCGAGCAAGGCAGCGAACTCGTCATGTTGTACCGGGTCGACGGACGCGACCTGCTCGAGCACCGAGGGAATGGCTGCGATCGGGTCCTCGCCATGGATCGCCCGCCGGATGAGCGCAGCGGCGATGGCGGCCCCCCAGCCAGCGGCGGGATCGTGATGGGTGAGCGCGGCCTGCGCCCGGGCGGCGGCGATGAGAGTCTGTTCGTCACCGAGTGAAAACGCGCACGCAAGGCCGACAACGCGCATGAGCGCACCATTCGCGGCACTGCGGCCGATCAGACGATGGGCTTCACGAGCAGCGCCGGCATGCGTTGTACTTCGCAGAGCGGTTGCGGTGAGGGTCCCGCAGTCGGCTGCGGTGTGTCGCCAGGTCACGAACCGTTGCCAGACATCGGTAGCGTCGAAGCCGCGGCACTCGATGACCGATTCGGACAGGGCGATCGCCATCTGGGTGTCGTCGGTGAACTCGCCCGGCGCCCATCCGAAGTGACCTCCGCCGATGAGCTCCCCGATTCCGCCGAGGACGGGTGTGGGGAATCGTTCGCGGTACGCCATCGCCGGGCCGAATTCGAATGGCGCTCCAAGCGCATCGGCAACGGCTCCACCGACGACAGCGCCGATGACTCGCTGGAGGGCGATGGCGTCGAGAGGTGCGGTTGCTGCGGGTATTTCAATTCGTTCTGGGTGCGAAGTGGTGTGTGCGTCGGTAGTATTCATGGTGTTGCCTTTCCTTCGGGGGGCGACACCGTGAACGCACAAACCACTCGGATGTTTGTCCAGTGCAGTTGTATGTCCGGTGCAGTTGTATGTCCAGTGCAGTTGTATGTCCGGTGCAGTTGCGTGAGCGGTTCAGAGACGTAGTAGCGGCGTGCAGTAGCGGCGAGATTCAGGCGAGAAGTACAGGCGAGAAGTACAGGCGGAGGATCGTGCACCGGCGACTGAGTTGTCGTCGGGTTCTGATCCGTGAACGGCGGAGTGGAGTCGAATGGCGGCATTGGCGGAACTGAAATTGGACCAGGTGGGTGGTGGGCTGTACGGGGGCCAGACCGGTCGTCAGCAGCGGTGTTGCGTACTGGCACGGAATGACCTCCGTGCTCACGCGGAAATGCGTCAAAAACAGCCGATTCTGCGCAGGACTCCCGCATTTGTGGCGCAGACTCTTGGCCGCAAGGCACTGGGCGGCGGAACCCCGGCAGTGCACCCCGCGTCATGACGGAGATGCCCGCTATCACCCCGACCAACGAGTCGCCCGAGTCCGGCCACGGTGCTCTGGACGTCGTCTGCGCCGAGCCACTGCTGCGGGCTCCGCTCGTGGATCGTCTGGTGCGGGACGGCCATATCGTTCGGGTCCACGACGGCGACGGCGCTCCTCCGCCCCACTGGGAACCTGCATCCGCCGCAGCCGTGGTCGTGTTTCCCGCCTCAACGATCGATGCCGTCCGCCACGGCTGGTTGGCGTTCGTCAAACGAATGCTCGACCAGGCCTCACTGGTGCTGGTGGCCTGCGCAGCCAATGTGTCGGCGCCACTTCTCGCCGGGAACGGAACTGGCAACGACCGCGGATTCATCGTGCTCGACCGTGATTCCCTGACCTCTGATTGGCCGGGGCTGGTCTCGGCGTCGGTGCATCGGGCGTTGGATGGCGTGAGAGAGATCGCCCCCACCATGCGCTCCGCTCCGTTTGTCGCCACAGGCCTCGATGCCCTCACCCCCAACGAAAGAACCATTTTGCGACTCCTGTCGGAAGGACTCTCGAACGCGGCCATTGCCCAGTTCCAGTTCGTCGGCGAACGAACGGTCGAAAGCCATATCCGGCGCATTTACGCCAAGCTCGACTTGCCTGATACTCCGGGTGTGCAGCGGAGGGTATTGGCCACGCGGCTCTATCTGGGCGACCAGACGGCGTCACTGGTTGCTGACTGATACTGAGAATCGTTATCATTATGGGATGACCCCGCGTCCCCCCCTCCGTCGCCGATCAGCGATCTCCGCCATTGCGGGCGCGGTGGCACTGCTGCTGCTCGTGGCCACGGGCTGTTCCCCCGCCAAGGAGAGTTCGAGCACCGAGGCGCCTGTCGGTGGTCTCTGTCCGGTGCCGCCCATCGATGTCGTGGTGTCGGTCGATCAATGGGGAGATCTTGTCGAGCAGTTGGCGGGCTCCTGCGCGAAGGTGACCTCGATCGTTTCCGGTGGATCCGTTGATCCGCACGACTTCGAACCGACCCCCGCCGATGCCGCAGCGATGACGAAGGCTGACCTCATCGTCATCAACGGCTTCGGTTATGACGAATGGGCGCAGCGGGCCATCGATGCACTCTCGTCCCGACCCGTGGTGTTCGACATCGGTGGTCGTTATGACATGCCAGCGGGGGGAGATCCGCACCTCTGGTACGCGCCGGGAGTCGTGCGACTCGCATTGGATGACATCACCAATGCGCTCGAATCGGTCTCCCCGGGAGCAGCAGAGTTCTTCGCCGCACGATCGGTCAGCGTCGGGGATTCGATGCGCGAGTACTTCGACACGATCGGCGGGTTGCGCGAGAAGTTTCAGAATGCCCAGGGTGGCGCGGTCACCTACGCGGCCACCGAACCCGTCTTCGACGCGATGGCTACCACTGTGGGCATGGTCGATGTCACTCCCGAGGGATTCGCCCGAGCCACATCCAACGAGGGTGAGCCGTCACCGGGCGATATTGCGCAGTTCATGGATGCGTTGGCCGATGGTTCGGTGTCGGTGCTCATTGTGAACGTGCAGTCCTCGAGTTCGATGACCGATCGTCTGCGGGAACAGGCGGAGTCGCACGGCGTGCCCATCGTCGAGGTCACCGAGACCATGGCGCCGGGAGCATCCTCGTTCCAGGCCTGGCAGGTCGGCCAACTGCAGGCAATTGAATCGGCGCTCGGATTCTCCTGATGGATCAAGTCGCGGTTCGTGCCCGGGATGTCTCGATCGAACTGGGTGGTCGCGCCATCTGGTCGGAGGGCACATTCGAGCTCCCGGCCGGCGGTATCTACGCCATTATCGGTCCCAACGGATCTGGCAAGACCACCATGCTGCGAGCACTGCTCGGCCTGCTGCCGGTAGCTGGCGGCGAGCTCTCGGTGCTCGGATCCACGCCGTCTCGGGGCGACGAACGAATCGGATACGTGCCGCAGCACTACGCCGACACCATCGGCCACGCGGTGCGCTGCCGCGATTTGGTGCAACTCAGTGCGAGCGGCACCCGCTGGGGATTAGCGACCCGCCGTGACGAGTCGGCTGCTGTGGACGAAGCGCTCGCTGCGGTCGGCGCTTCGGCATTCGCCAATCGACGCATGTCGCAGCTCTCCGGCGGACAGCAGCAACGAGCAGCTATCGCCCAGGCAATCGTGAGCGCACCGAAGTTGCTCTTGCTCGATGAACCATTGGCCAATCTTGATCTGCGCAATCAGCAGGAGATCGTGGAACTGCTCGATGATCTTCGGGCCGAACGCGGTGTCACGATCCTCGTAGTCACCCACGACCTCAACCCCTTGCTTCCCATCCTCACGGGAGCGGTGTACTTGCTCGACGGCCACGCCCACTACGGCGCCATCGGTGATGTCGTCGAGTCCGATCTGCTCACGCATCTCTACGGCACCGGCGTGCAGGTGGTGCGTACCGCGCAGGGCGATCTCTTCACCAGAAGCATGCGCCGATGACCGCCCGGATCGCGCCGGCCCTGTTTGCCGCAGCGGGATACCAGAACGATTGGTTCGACACGTTGCGCGAGCCGTTCATGCGCAACGCATTCATCGCCGGAGCGCTCGTGGCCCTCGCCGCTGGGGTCATCGGATATTTCGTCGTTGTCCGATCCGGCGAGTTCTCGGCCCACGCACTCGGACATATCGGATTCCCCGGGGCAACAGGCGCTGTGCTGCTTGGCCTTTCGCCCACACTCGGTCTGGCCGCGTTCTGCATCGGTGGCGCCATCATCATCGGGGCGCTCGGCCGTCATGTCGACGAACGGGCGACGGCCACAGGGACGATCCTGGCGTTCGCCACCGGACTCGGCATTCTCTTCTCCTCGCTGGCCACCAAGTCATCCAACACGGTCACGAATGTGTTGTTCGGCAATCTGCTGGCAGTGTCGAGTGACCAGATCGTCGTGTTCGTGTGGTTCACGCTGGTTCTGCTTGCGGTTGTCGCCGTGGTGGCCCGTCCGCTGACCCTCGCGTCCGTGAACCCGGAGGTGGCCGAGGCCAAGGGGGTCCCGGTCCGGATGCTGGGGTTGGTATTCCTGGTGCTCATGGGTCTGGTCATCACGATGGCGGTGCAGGTGGTGGGCACATTGCTGTTGTTCGCGCTGGTGGTCACTCCGCCGGCCACGGCCCTGCGACTCACCGCTCGGCCATTGCGAGTTGTCGGCATCGGGGTGGCTATTGGGCTGGTGTCGGTGCTGGGCGGGCTCGTGCTGGCCGTCATGTTCAACCTGCCGCCGAGTTTCTTCATCGTGGCCTGTTCGTTCCTGATCTGGATCGTTGTTCTGGCGCTCACGCAGTCGAGTGGGAAGCGATCGACCCGCTGAATGAAACACTGAATCGCCGGCTGAATCAGTGAATGGATCCAACTCCGAATCACTGAATGAATCGCCCCGTGGGGTCAAGACATCAGTGTGAGAGGCGGGCAGGCTGGGCTGACGGAGACAGGTGTCGCCGTTGGAACCAGAGGTGGCCGATGGCCTTCCATGACCGTACCGACGCCGGCAAGCAACTCGCCGGTCAGCTTGAGCGATTCCGCGGGAGCGAGGCAGTCGTTCTGGCGGTTCCGAGCGGCGGTGTCGTCGTGGCGACAGAGGTGGCGAAGGAACTGGGTCTGCGCATGGATGTCATCGTGGTTCGCGCTGTGATGCTCGAACGTGACAGATCCATGGCACTGGCCGCAGTGGCCGAAGGTGGCGAACAGATCATCGATGATGATGCGGTGGAGGCGCTTGAGGCTTCGCCGAGCGAGCTCTGGGCGGCGCTCACCGCCGAGCGAGCTGAGGTCGCTCGCCGGGTCGAGATCTATCGACTGCGGCGGTTCCACGTAGATCTTCACGGGTTCATTGCAATTGTCGTGATGGATGCGTTGGCCGACCCGGTCGGGGCAACCCTCGCGTGTCGGGTGGCTCGGCTTCGCGGCGCGCGCCGAGTGGTTTTCGCCGCTCCCGTCGGCACAGCGGACATCTTCACCGAGGTCGATCAGCACGCGGATGAGATCACGCTCGTCGAGTCTCCTGATGAACTCCTCGATCCACTTGAGTACTTCGATGAATTCCCGGCGGTCTCGCAATCGGTTGTGCTCGACCACCTCGATGCCTCGGTGGTTCGCGATGGGGTGCCCGACCCTCCGCTCACCCAGGTCGACCACATTCGTGATCTCCGGGTGGAGCCGGTGGTGATGCTGAGCGATGGCGTGGCACTGCGGGGGATCGTGATGCTTCCGCACCTCGCTGTTGGAGTTGTGGTCTTCGTCCATGGATCAGGCAGCGACGCGACAAGTCCCCGGGATGAAGCCGTGGCGGCCTCGTTGGCTGAGGTCGGAATCGCCTCAGTTCGCTTCGATCTGCTCTCCGAGTTTGAGCACTATCGGAAACAGGAGATCGATCCATCAACGATGGTGGAGCGCATCACTGGCGTTATCTCGTGGGTGCGGCGGCAGGTCGACCTGCGTCGGCTCCCTCTCGGACTGAATGGTGCGAACTCCGGGATCGTCGGCGTGCTGAAACTGGCCGCCGAACCGGGGGCCGAGATCGTGGCAATCGTCTCTCGTGGTGGGCGACCCGATGAGTTCTCCATGTCCATTCCCGACGTGATCACGCCCTCGCTGTTCATCGTCGGTGGTGCCGATGACGCCATCCTTGAAGCGAATCGTGCAACTGCCATGTTGATCGACGCACCGAGCGAACTCTCGGTGATCCCCGGAGCCTCACATCGATTCGTGGAACCCGGTGCGCTGGAGATGGTGGCGGAGATCACCCGTGACTGGTTCTTCACCTGGATGGTGCGCAAGCACGAAGATCTGCCCCGCACCCCGGCTTGAGGATCACTGGGTGGCGTTGTCGGGTTGGTTGAAGGTGATGATGTTGAGGGTGGTGAACGTGATGACGCCGGCCCCGCTGGTGGTGGCGGCGAAACTGACCGCGCCGGGTTGCGTGGGCGCCGGCACTTCCACCCGCAATGGCGGGAGATCATCGACCGTCACCATGAGCAACGTGCCGCGCACCTCGACGAGGATCGGGGTAGAGCCGTTGGTCATTGCGAGATTGATGGGTGTCGACGCCAGTTCCTCATGGGAGTCGCCGACGAATCGTTCGACGATCAGCTTCGTATCGGTCACGGTGATCTCGAGCCGGGTGTTGCCGGAGTCGCGAACCCTGATCGATGCACTGGACGTGGGGGAGATTCCGGCGATGTACGCCGAGGTGCGCACGTCGGTCCATTGATCAGCGGTCGCGGTCTGCAGCCGGCATGAGGTGTATCCCTCGTCGGCGATCACCAAGACGTCGTTCGACGAAAGACATTCACCCTGCCCGCCCATCACCCATGCCGTCGGTTCCACAGCACCAGGCGTGGGCCTCGGAAGAGATTCGTCGATCGCGCCGAGGAATGCGATGGGATCAATGTTGACCCCGAAGCCGCGCACTCGTTGGAGCGAGGTGACGACCGATCCGTCACTGGCGCTGGTGGGGTTCTCACCGGTTCTGAAGCCCATGGTGAACTGCGATCCGATGAGTGCGGGTAGGAGTGGAGTGAGTTCGGGGTCGCCGTCGATCAGGGAGTTCAAGGGCGTGGGATAGGACATGGCGATTGGATCCACCCCCAGATCAGTACGGAGACGGTCTCTGTTCTTCGTCAGGTCGGCGACGACCCGCTGCTGCCACTCATCGATGGTCTCGGTATGACCATTGATCGTGAGTCTGTTGACCATCCAGGGAACCTCGCCGGTGTCGGTGGCGACGGTCCTGTCACCGAGGTCGGTGTTCCCACCCACGTTCCATCGGCCGGTCGCAATCATCTTCTTGAGTGTGTCGATATTGAGATAGGTCGAGCCGATCTCGGTCTGCAGCCTGCTGGTGGCCACGAACACGGTGCCGGTGTATCCATGTTGAGCCAAGACTGGATCAGCATTGACCCAGGTACTCAGATCTCCACCGTCGAAGGTGAGAAGGATCGGATTAGCCGGCAGTTGCACAGCCTCTCCCATGACGAGCGCTTGCACCTGCGCGAGGGTGACGGTCATGAACCCGGCTTGATCGAGCATCGACATCTGGGCGGCGAACTGCTCGGGGGTAATCGAGTCAAGGGTTCCGGAATCAGTGATGTCGTGGTACCCAACGACTGGCACGGATCCACTGAACGGTCGGAAGGTCGACGCGTTGTCGAGTTCAGACGCGGTAAGCGTGACCGCTGGCGGAACTGCTTGTTGTGAGACGAGATCAGCCGGCACATCCGTCGAATTCACAAATGCCCAGAGGCTCGCGCCGAGCGCGACGACGACCCCTATGGTGATCACCATTCGCAATCGGGCTTTGAAGGCTGAGGTCATTGAAATTCCCTTCATCTCGGTTTTCATGGGAACGACCGCACAATGAAGTCGTCGAAGCTGAACTGTGAGTTGTCGCCCCGCAGGCCGAGTCGGCCGCTACGCAGCACGGGCCCACCGACGCCGTTGTCGATTGCACTCGCAACGAGCGCACCGTTGGCAAACAGTTCGATAAGCACGGAACCATCCGAGCGATCACTGATGGTTGCAGTCACGTCCTGCCAGACTCCCTTCACCACCGGGAACCGACCGGAGGCGAGCGTGTAGTACGTGCCGCCGTTGGACGGCCCGCCGGGGACCTTCTTCTTGATCTGGGTCGTGTTGTCACGACGATTCACGCTGGCGTAGTACAGCGATTCCTCGGACACGTAGCGCAGGAAGAGGTGGACACCATCCCATGCCACCGCGGGCGTCGTCGGGGTGCTGACGTACCCCTCGTGTCGAAGTCGCACCGACACACTCACGTTGGAGAAATCAATCCGACGAGTGGTCATCCGGAAGATCGCCGAGTCGGTTCCATTGCTTGAGGTGGCGTTCGGATCCCGATTGTCTGGGATTCCCGTCCACCCGACGCCGCCGACGGCGAACAACGAACCGGAGGTCATCTCCCAGTTCGGGTCCACGACCCGACCGGCGCCGCTGGGATTCCAGAACGCGTATTCGTTGGTCATGAGCCCGTCGGGGTGCGTGAACGACTCGGAGAACAGCACCGGATTCACGACAGGAGGCGCAGTCGTGGTCGATGTACTCGTACTCGTACTCGTGCTGCTCGACGTCGATGACGACGTGGACGACGAGGATGTGGTGGTGGTCGCCGAAGGGGTTGCGGAGAAGGCGTAGTCGTCAGTGACCAGCGTGCCGGTGGAGCGAAGGGCAACGCCGAAACTGATGCCCACGGTGTCAGATGGAACCAATGGTGTGGTGAAGTTCGCCTGGGTCCACGAGGCGGTCTTGCGAAGCACGGGACCACCGGTCCAGTAGGACCAGATCCCCTTCGCGTTCTTGCGGTACACGACGATCTCGGCAGTGCCGGTGGTCGTGTACCAAGCGGAAAGTTTGTATGAGCGCCCGGGGATCACGGGGAGACCGTTTCCTGTCCAATCGGTAAGTAGCTTGCGATCACCACTGCTGAACCGCGTGATTCGGAGCCCCTGAGCGACCTTGCCGCCGTGGGCGGCTGAGGTGATCCACCAGGACGCGCTGTTTGTTCCGTAGCCGGCCCGCCACCATCC
>WLCQ01000087.1 GCA_009705225.1 Actinomycetota bacterium
ACCTCGGCATGCCTCGTCGGCTGTGGCGTCATGACCGGTGCTGGTGCGGTGCTCTATCGCTCCAACGTGCAGGTCGGCGACACCGCGGTTGTCTACGGCTGCGGAGGCGTCGGCCTCAATGCCATCCAGGCGCTGCGCGTGCGTCGTGCCAGCCGCATCATCGCCATCGACACCGAGCCGCAGAAGGAAGCACTTGCCCGCCAGTTCGGCGCCACTGACTTCCTCGACGGCAAGTCACCCGACATCGTCGAGCAGGTGCGAGCGCTCGTGCCGTATCCCGTCAATGGCGAACTCGCCGGCCCGTTCAACGCTGGTGGCGTCAACTGGGTCTACGACGTGGTCGGTCATCCGGCGGTCACGTCGAATGCACTCGAGATGCTCGACTGGGGTGGCACGGTGGTCATCATCGGCACTCCCGGTGGCGATGCCAAGTTCGAGCTGCCCTACCAGCGCTTCACCCAGTGTGAGCGCAGTGTCATCGGTTGCCGCGCCGGTTCCTACAGTCCGCACCGTGACATCCCGCAGATCGTCGAGCTCTATCGTCGAGGCGAGTTCATGCTGGACGAACTCGTGTCGGCCACGTATCCGATGGAGAAGTTCCACGACGTCGTGCACGACATGCACTCGGGCAGCATCGCCCGCGGCGTGCTCACCTTCGACTGATCAGTCGTCATCGTCGAAACGACCGGTCATTTCAGATCGTGTCGGATTGTCAACGAATCTCATCAACTCATCTCGTCAATCTCGTAAGGGGAACCAGTGGAACAGCGTTATGTGGGTAAGGCCGCGGTCGTCACCGGGGCAGCATCAGGTATCGGCCGTGCAGTCGCGCAGCGGCTCGGCGCCGAAGGAGCCAAGGTTGCGTGCCTCGACGTCAACGCCGAGAGCGCCATGGAAACTGCAGCAGGCATCGGCGACAACGCCATCGGCCTCGCGTGTGATGTCAGCGACTGGGCCACTGTCGAATCAACCATCGCCTCGATCACCGAACAGTTCGGCCAGATCGACGTGCTGTGCAACGTGGCGGGCATCGGTGGCTTCGCTGAGTCACATCTGATCGACCCGGGTGTGTACGCCCGCATGATCGCCATCAATCTCACCGGCACGTTCCTCATGTGCCGCGCTGTACTTCCGCAGATGGTCGAGCGCGGTCATGGCGTCATTGTCAACACCGCTTCCACCGCGGGCATCATGGGTCAGCCATGGAGCGCCGGGTACTGCTCATCGAAGGCTGGCGTGGTCGGTCTCACCAAAGCCCTCGCCACTGAGTACGACACGCCGATTCGAATCAACGCCGTATCGCCCGGTGGCGTCGTCACCAACATGTACGCCGCGTTCATGCCGCCAGAGGGTGTCGATTGGAACCGCATGCGCAAGATGTCTCGCGACAACGTCGAGACCGCGCAGCCCGAGGAGCTCGCCGGGCTGTTCGCGTATCTCGGTTCTGATGAAGCCCGCTACATCACCGGTTCGATCATGGTGATGGACGGCGGCATCACTGCCTGAGAATTGAGGTGGGGCGGAGCCTTCGATGGTTCCGCCCCATCAGGGTCAATTTGTGACTTCCGTCACCTCACCCCCCCGAACGCGTTATGGTCGCGTCAACACTCAATTAATCCCGGGGGGGAAAACGTGAAGCGTTACCAAGTAGCTCTTCTCGCTGCAGCGTTGAGCGTCAGTCTTGTGGCTGGCGCCTGCGGTCGCAGCGGGTCCGAAGGTGCCAATGGTGGAAACACACCTTCCACCAATGCCGCCGATGCCAAGTGCAAGGGCGCCACGCTCGAGTCCACCGAGATCGGCGTGTCTGCCACTGAAATCACGGTCGAGGTGTCGGCCGACACCGGTTCGTCGCTGGCTCCTGGTCTGTTCCAGGGCAACGTCGATGCCATGAATGGCTATGCCAAGTACGTGAACGCCAATGGCGGTATTGGTTGTCGTCAACTCAAGGTCATTGCGTGGGACTCGAAGTTGAGCCCTGAGGAGTCGAAGAACGGCATCATCAATGCCTGCCAGAACGCTCTGGCCATGGTTGGTGGCAACGCGCTGTTCAATCCGGATGTCACCGTGCTTGGCAATTGCGTCGACAAGGCCGGTCAGGCCACGGGCCTGCCCGACTTCGTGGCACTGGCCAACGACATCAACGAGCAGTGCGCTCCGAACTCCTGGGTCATCCAGGCAGTTGCCGAGACCTGCCCCTCCGATGGCAAGCCGCCGACCGGTCCGCGTGATCTGAAGGCCTTTGTCGGCTTCCTGAAGTACCTGCAGTCACAGCAGTCCGACCTCAAGGGCATCTTCCTGGTTCCCGGCGATCTGCCCACCACCGTGCAGTCGGCCACGTATCAGATCGAGGCCAACAAGAAGATCGGCATCAACATCGTCGACTCGTTCAAGACCAGTGGCTCGCTCCAGCAGGCCGGGTTCACCCCGTTCGTTCAAGCGCTCAAGGACAACTCCGGTAACTACGTCTACAACGGGTCGAACGACGCCAACATGATCAAGATGCGCAAGGAATCTGCCGCTCAGGGCTATTCCGGTGTCAAGGTCTGGGCCTGCTCGCTGGCCTGCTACACCGAGAAGTTCAAGGCAGAGGGCGCAACAGTGGACAACACCTACGTGTGGACCCAGTTCCTTCCATTCGAAGAGGCTTCTGAGAACACGAGCCTGAAGGCCTACATCGACTCGGTTGGCAAGCCTGACTCGTTCGGTATGCAGGCCTGGCAGGCGGGCATGCTGTTCAAGGAGACCATCGACAATATCGTCGCCGCCGACGGCCCGAACGGCATCACCCGCGCCAGTGTCATCAAGACCATGAAGACCATCACCGACTTCACCGCCGGTGGCACCATGGGACCCAAGAGCGCCAAGGGCTTCTCCGACTGCATGGTCGTACTGCAGATCAAGGGCGGCCAGTTCACGCGGGCAACCGGTAAGGCCGGGGAGTTCACCTGCGAACCGCAGAATGTCATCACCATCTCGAACTTCGATCCTGCAGCCGAGGCAGCGAAGGTTCGCTGATCTGTGACAGAAGGTTGGTGGTGTGCCCGTCATGGGCCCACCACCAACCGATGTCATCGTCTGAGCGGCGATGGTGGGACAAACTCACCGATGTCCTGTTGGGTGCGCCGATTCCATGCGGCGCACCTCGGGATCGCTCACATGTGCCGTTGGTCACCGACGCCGTTTTGATGCGTTAGTGTCCGTGGCCTAGTCAATCCATCCCAGGGGGAAATCTGTGAAGCGTTACCAAGTAGCTCTTCTCGCTGCGGCGTTGAGCGTCAGTCTTGTGGCTGGCGCCTGCGGTCGTAGCGGGTCCGACAGTGCCAATGGCAACACCAACACCACCAGTGCCGCCGATGCCAAGTGCAAGGGCGCCACGCTTGAAGCCACCGAAATCGGTGTCTCCGCAACGGAGATCACCGTCGAGGTCTCAGCCGACACCGGTTCGTCGCTCGCTCCTGGTCTGTTCCAGGGCAACGTCGACGCCATGAACGGCTATGCCGAGTATGTGAATGCCAACGGTGGCATCGGCTGCCGTCAGCTCAAGGTGGTCGCATGGGACTCGAAGTTGAGCCCTGAGGAGTCGAAGAACGGCATCATCAACGCCTGCAAGACCGCTCTTGCCATGGTTGGTGGCAACTCGCTGTTCAACCCGGACACCTCCGTGCTGGGCAACTGCGTTGATAAGGCTGGTCAGGCCACTGGTCTGCCCGATTTCGTGGCATTGGCCAACGACATCAACGAGCAGTGCGCTCCCACCGCTTGGGTTATCCAGGCCGTTGCGGAGACCTGCCCCGCCGATGGGTCGATCCCGAAGGGTGCACGTGACCTCAAGGTCTTCGTGGGCGCCAACAAGTACTACAAGTCCACCAACCCTGATTCCAAGGGCATCTGGCTGATCCCGGGCGATCTGCCCACCACAGTGCAGTCGGCCACCTATCAGGTGCAGGGCGCCCGTGATATCGGTATCGATGTCTACGACGCCTTCAAGGTCAGTGGCTCCATGCCGCAGACCGGCTACACCCCGTTCGTCCAGTCGCTCAAGGACAACAACGGCGACTTCCTGTATAACGGCTCGGCCGACACCGCCATGGTCAAGATGCGCAAGGAAACCGCTGCTCAGGGCTACGAAGGTGTGAAGACCTGGGCCTGCTCGCTGGCCTGCTACACCGAGAAGTTCAAGGCTGAGGGCGCCACGGTGGACAACACCTACGTGTGGTTCCAGTTCCTTCCGTTCGAAGAGGCCGCTGAGAACGCCAACCTGAAGGCCTACATCGATGCCGTCGGTGGCAAGCCCGACTCGTTCGGTATGCAGGCATGGCAGGCGGGCATGCTGTTCAAGGAGACCATCGACAAGATCGTCGCCGCCGATGGCCCGAACGGGATCACCCGTGCAAGCGTCATCAAGACCATGAACTCGATCACCGACTTCAACGCCGGTGGAACCATGGGGCCGAAGAGCGCCAAGGGCTTCTCCGACTGCTTCGTCATGATGCAGATCAAGGGTGGCACCTTCTCCCGCATCAATGGCAAGCCCGGTCAGTTCACCTGTGACCCGTCCAACGTGGTCACCATCAAGAACTACGACCCTGCAGCCGAAGCGGCGAAGGTTCGCTGATCAATCGCTGTGATCGGAGGGAACCGGTATATGCCGGTTCCCTCCGTAGCGGCACCTGCGGTCCATCAGTACCGAAGTAACTCAGTATCGAAGTAGCGCAGTACCGAAACACATAGCAGTTCACAGCAGTTAGAAGAGCTCATGACATCGGGGGAAAGATGCGGCTCAAGTTCAGTCCCAGACTGATTCCGGCAGTGGTCGTGGCGCTCATCGTCGCGTTCGTCGTTCATTCGAACTGGGGGAGCGCGTCAGTCACCGGTCAGACCATCGCCACGTTCCTCGTGGTCGGGATCGCCCTCGGAGGTGTGTACGCCATCTCCGCCGCCGGACTCGTGGTCACCTATGCCACCACCGGCATCTTCAATTTCGCGCAGGCAGCCATTGGATGTTTCCTGGCCTTCTGCTACTGGCAACTCACCGTTCAGTGGGGACTGCCAACACTGGTCGCCATTGCCATCACACTGCTGGTCATTGCCCCTGCCATTGGCATCGCCCTCGACCGCGTGATCATGCGGCGTCTGCGTGACGCAGCGCTCGTGGTGCAACTCATGGTCACCGTGGGCCTGATGCTCACGTTCATGGGAATCACGCTCACGATCTGGTCCCCCAAGTCGCCCCGGAGCGTTCCGCACTTCTTCGAAGACACCAAGGGCGTTCAGATCGGCGACGTCATCGCCACATGGCACCGCATCATCACCGTCGCTATCGCGCTTCTCGTTGCTGTTGCGCTGCGTTTCCTTCTGTACCGCACCCGCCTTGGTATCTCGATGCGAGCGGTGGTCGACAGTCGCAGCCTCGCCGGGCTCACTGGCGCCAAGTCCTCGGTCATCTCCGGTGCATCGTGGTCGCTCGGCTGCATGACCGCCGGCCTCGCCGGGATCCTCATCGCTCCCGAGACCGGACTCGTCGTCGAAAACCTCGCGCTGGTCATCGTGGTCGCTGCTGCCGCAGCGGCAATCGCCCAACTCAAGAGTCTGCCGATGGTGTTCGTGGGTGGACTCATCATCGGGCTCTCCGAGGGTTTCTCCAGCGTGTACCTCAATTTCGGCACGGACTGGAACTACGCGCCACAGGCCATCCCTTGCGTGATCCTCTTCATCGCTCTGTTGTTCCTGCCCCAAGCCCGCCTCGAGACCGGCAAGGTCCGACTCACCAAACGAACCGAGCGGCTCACGAAGCCCTGGGAAGCTGCGCTCGGCGGCGGCGTCATGATCGTGCTTGTCGGTGCTTGGGCCAACGGTTGGATTCCGTGGTTCAGTGGCACGACCTTCGGCGAGCGCTCAGCGGTGTGGCTCGGACGCGGTGTTGGTTTCCTCATCTTCGGACTGATCATGCTCTCACTGGTGCCGCTCATCGGTTGGGCCGGTCAGGTCAGTTTCGCCAACTTCGCCATCGCCGGTATCGGCGCCGTGCTCTTCTCCCATTTCGGTGGCCAGAACGGCAGTCCCGTCGGCATTCTGATCGTGATGCTGGTTTGTGCGCCGCTGGGACTTCTCATCGCGCTGCCGGCGTTGCGGCTCAAGGGTCTTTATCTGGCCCTCGCTACCCTCGCGTTCGCGGAGTTCACCGACAAGGTGATCGTGCGACATCCGAACATGATCGATCCTTCGGCTACGGGTGTGCTGTTCAAGCCCCTCGACATCTTCGGTGTCCACATCAGTTCTGATGCCGCCGATCGCAAAGCGTTCGTGATCTTCCTCATCGTGACCTTTGCCATCCTGTTCTTCATGCTCGAACTGATGCGTCGCAGCCGATGGGCCCGGCGCTGGATCGCCATGTCGGACTCCCCGGCGGCATCGGCCACCATCGGCATCAACCTCACCACCACCAAGATGGCCGTGTTCATGCTCTCGGGCGCCATGGCGGGTTTTGCTGGCTGCATGCTCGGACTCTCGCAGGGGGCGTTGCGCGTCGACTCGTTCCCGATGTTCGTCGGGCTCCCGCTCGTGCTGCTGCTCGCCGTGCAGGGGGTGCGCTATCCGGTGGCGGCCTTCATGGGTCTCCTCGGACTGGCCTCCTTCCCAGCGCTCTCCGAGGTCATGGGCAATCCGTCGTGGCTCACCCAGGTCAGCCTCATCGGCCCCGGTATTGCTGCAGTTGCCATGGCCTACCGACCCGAGGGCGCAGTGTTCTATTCCGGTCGTGATCTCGCCGGGCTTCTGCCATGGCGGGCCGATGCCCGCGAGGAGAAGGCACTGCTCGACCAGCGCACCCGCGATCAGGACATCGGTCGCGACGAGATCAATGATCTCGGCATTTCCCGTGCGTTCACCCGGGAGAAGGTCGCCCAGTTGGATCGTGTGCTGAGCATCTCTGATGCAGTCGATGAACATCCGATGGTCGTGAGCACGGGGGTGACCAAGTGACCGCACTTCTCACTACTCAAGAGGTCGTTGTGCGCTTCGGCGTGCTGCAGGCGGTCTCGCAGGCGAGCATCGAGGTGCACGCTGGTCGCGTCACGGGGCTGATCGGCCCCAACGGCGCGGGCAAGACCACATGCTTCAACGTCATCACTGGTTTGCAGGAACCCACATCGGGCAAAGTCCTGCTCGAAGGGGTTGACATCACGGGTAAGTCACCCTCGAAGCGGGCTCGTCTCGGTATCGCGCGTACGTTCCAGAAGCTCGAGGTCTTCGGCAGTCTGTCGGCTCGCGAGAACATCATGGTGGCGGCCGAGCAACGCAAGTCCTGGGATAAGTCCGGGTTCGACCCCAGGAAGGTCACCGACGAGATCCTCGAGAAGGTCGGCATCGCCGATGTCTCGGAGTTCATGGTGGGAACGCTGCCCACCGGTACTGCTCGTCTCGTGGAACTGGCACGAGCATTGGCCACCAATCCTCGACTCTTGCTTCTCGATGAAGCTTCCTCGGGTTTGACCGAAGAAGAAACCGAAGAGATGGCCGCGCTGTTGCGACGACTCGTTGCCGACGATGGCCTTGGCATCTTGCTTGTCGAGCACGACATGTCATTTGTCATGGGCATCTGTGAGTACATCTATGTGTTGGACTTCGGGCGGGTCATTGCCACTGGAACCCCTGCCGAGGTGCAGGCGAATCCCACTGTGCAGGCGGCCTACCTCGGTACCGATGCAACGGAGGAGGCTTCATGACCCCGATCCTCGAACTCAAGGGCATTCGCGGTGGCTACGGCACCATCGATGTGCTGCATGGTGTTTCGCTCACCGTTGAGCCCGGACAGGTGCACGCGCTCCTCGGTCCGAACGGTGCGGGAAAGACAACGACTCTCAGTGTCTGCAGCGGGCAGATCGTGCCGTCGGCCGGGCAGCTCATCATCAGCGGCCGCGAGGTCAATGGTGTGAGCAGCGATTCGCTCGCCCGTGCCGGTGTCTGCCTCATCCCCGAGGGTCGCGGCATCTTCCCGAACCTCACGGTCACCGAGAATCTGCGCATGTTCACCCATAGCGGCGTGTCCATGACCGAGATGCAGGAGACCGCGTTCGCGCAGTTCCCTCGCCTCAAGGAACGGCGCAAGCAGATCGCCGGCACCATGTCCGGTGGCGAGCAACAGATGTTGGCGATGGCCCGTTCGCTGGCCGCCAACCCAGCGCTCCTGCTGCTCGACGAACTCTCGATGGGTCTGGCACCGCTGATCGTCGAGGAGCTGTACGAACGGGTGGCGGCTCTGGCCAGCCAAGGTGTGTCGATCCTCGTCGTGGAGCAGTTCGCCCAAGCGGTGCTCGGTATCGCGGATGTGGCATCGATCATGCTTCACGGACGCATCACTCGCACCGGCCCGCCCCAGGAGATCGCCGAGGAACTGACCGAGGCCTACCTCGGTGGATCCTCGGAGTCACACCACTAATCCTTTCATTCCGATTTTCAAGCTGTTCGTCTTTCCAACGTCCATCTCGAACGAACAAAACTCTCAAAGAGCCAAGGAGAAACCATGAGCGACACCACCAACCCATCTGCCCGCCTGCAAGAGTTCCAGTCTGAGGTCGACAGCCTCAAGGTCACTGGCGGCAAGGCCAACCCGGAACGAACCTGGGTCATCATCGGCGCACTACTCATGATCGCTGGCATCGTGCTGAGCATCGTCAGTTACGCCTCTATCTCGAGTTCCGCCCCGCTCAAGGGCCAGGTTGTGTTCACCGACGATTATGCGGCGCTCGGCACCCTTGGTCTCGTTCTGGCGGTCGTTGGCGCAGCATTGTTCGTCGTGATGTCCCTGCGTCGCTACTTCCGTTTCTGGCTGATCCGCCTCATCTTCGAGCAGCGCGAGCAGGCCGACCGCATCGCCGGTCGCTGAGACCCGGGTTGGTCCTGATCCGGCACGGCTGATCCGCGTCGGACAGAACACCAACCAACCGAACAGCAAAGGGCCCGGTCGCTCGGCGATCGGGCCCTTGCGCGTCGGTACCTCCGACATGCCGTAGATTGCCGTCAAACGAATTCGTCCAGGGGGACACCAATGGCCATGCCAAGCGATATCCAAGCCATCGACACGATGATCGGCTTCCCGGCCCGTGATCTCAAGGCGCAGTACGCCTTCATCACCAAGCAGACCAAGGATGCACAGTCCAAGGACGAGTTCGAGTTCCCGGCTGAGTACATGTTCAAGTCTCCGCCGGATAAGGAGAAGGAACTGCGCGAGTCCACCGATCCGGTCGGATTCACGCTCGATCAGATGGACAAGTGGGGCGTCGGCATCGGCATGGTCGGTGTCGGTGGCGGCACCGAAGAGGGACAGGAGTCCACCGGTGAGGACGCGATCAAGCGTTACCCGGATCGATTCGTCGCCTCGGTCGGCGCCGATCCCAACGATGGAATGAAGGGCATCGAGAAGATTGTCCGCGCCTACGAGACATGGGGTGCTCGCAGCATCAGCATGTTCCCCGCTGGATGCTTCCCGCAGGTGGCCATCAACGACAAGAAGATGTACCCGATCTACGCGAAGGCCTGCGAACTCGATATCCCGGTGTTCGTCTGCACCGGCATCCCCGGTCCGCGACTGAAGTTCCAGTGCCAGCACGTCGAGCATGTCGATGAGGTCATGTACGACTTCCCCGAGCTCACCTACGTGTCTCGCCATGGCTGCCAGCCCTGGACCGAACTCATGGTCAAGCTCATGCTCAAGTGGCCCGGCCTGCACTACTCAACCTCGGCCTTCGCTCCGAAGCATTACGACCCGCGCATCATCGACTACGCCAACACCCGTGGCGCCGACAAGATCATCTACGCCGGCTATTTCCCGATGGGTCTGTCGCTCGAGCGCATCATGACCGAGATGAAGAACGTGCCGTTCAAGGACGACGTGTGGCCCAAGTTCCTGCGGGGCAATGCCGCACGGGTTCTCAAACTCGACGTCTGACCAATACCATCGGGGGCCTTCCCCCCTTTGGAGTTCGTGATCACATGGGTCTTCCTGTCGACGTCTCAACCGTTTCCGATGATGAGTTCCGCGCCGAGGCGCAGGGCTGGCTCGCCGCGAACCTGATCGGCGAGTTCGCCTCGCTGAAGGGTCGTGGCGGTCCCGGCGATGAAGAGGTCGGTTTCGAGATCCGCGAACGCTGGGAACTCGTGCTGGGCGAGGCCGGCTGGATCGGCCTC
>WLCQ01000088.1 GCA_009705225.1 Actinomycetota bacterium
AAGCCGACCCCGAAGGATCGGCCCCACTGCATGCGGTTCACCTAGTTGGTGGCGGGGGTCGGAACCGTCAGCATGCTTCGCATGCCTCCTCCCAAATCCTCCCCGTAACGACAACGGCCGCCCGAAGGCGGCCATTGTTTCGTTGGTGGCGGGGGTCGGATTTGAACCAACGACCTTCGGGTTATGAGCCCGACGAGCTACCAGACTGCTCCACCCCGCGGCGTGACGATGACCCTACCGGTCTCAGCCCTCAGATGCCAACTGCATGCCGCAACTACGCTCCTACAACCATCTCACCTTCGTTGGAGTAGCCGTGACGAACTCATCCACACCGGTCCATCTCGACCCCCGTTGGGAGGCGTTCCTCGACGCCACCGCCAAGCTCACCGGCCCCGGCGCGCCCTTCGAGATCGTGGAGAAGGAGGTCCAGGGCGAGACCATGGGTGTGATCCGCAATCGCCCGTTGTCGTTGCGCGAGGTACTCGTGAACTCCTTCGAGTTCGGCGACAAGGAATCGATGATCTTCGATGACGGTCGACGCGTCACGTTCGCCGGTTTCCGGTCCGACGTTGCCTCCACGGCAGCCTGGCTGCAGCAGGAACACGGCATCGGTCACGGCGACCGCGTCGCGATCTGCGGGGCCAACTCCTATGGCTGGATCGTCACGTTCTGGGCCTGTCTCTCCATGGGCGCCACCACTGTCGCAATGAATGGCTGGTGGACCGAGCCCGAGATGCGCCATGCCATCGACCTCGCCGAGCCCAAGCTGCTCATGTTCGATGCCCGTCGCGCCGAGCGCCTGAGCGCGGAGATCACCATCCCCCGCCGCGATCTCGATGCCGATCTCGACGAGATGCTCACCTACGCACCTGATGCACCGCTGTCGGGTAACCACATCGATGAGGACGACGCCGCCATTCTCATCTTCACCAGTGGAACCACCGGTCGTCCCAAGGCTGCAGTGCTCTCCCATCGCAGCGTCATCCACTACTCCACGCTGTCGAACTTCATCGGCGCTCGCGGCATGGTGCTCGCCGGTCGCGGCCCTGGTGCCGGCCCCTCCCCCATCCGCCTCGCCGTGTTCCCGCTCTTCCATGTCTCCGGTCTCGGTGCCACGGTCAACGGCCTGCACACCGGTTCCACCGGCGCCTGGTTCACCGCACGCTTCGATGCCGACACGGTCATCCCGTTCATCATCGAGAACAAGGTCAATCTCATCAGCGGCACCGGCACGCACATTCTTCGTCTGCTCGACAGTCCGCTGTGCGCCGACATTCCACCCGAGCAGGTCATGTCGGTCGGCATGGGTGGTTCGGCCACCACGCCCGAGATCATGCGTCGATTGGCCGCACGATTCCCCCACCTCGATCACACCATGGCCACCGGCTACGGCTCCACCGAAACCGGTTCGCTCATCTCCTATGCGCCCAACTGGATGCTGGAACTCGCGCCCGAATGCATCGGCCCGGTCCTTCCCACCGTGCAGGTGCGAATCACTGACGATGAGGGCAACGAGATGCCCGAGGGCGGCGAGGGCAACATCGCTGTACGCAGTCCGCTGCTCATGAACGAGTACTGGCGTCATCCTGCAGCGAACGCCGAAGCCTTCTTCCCCGGGCGTTGGTTCAACACCGGCGACTTCGGCCGCATGGAAGGCGGGTGCCTCTACATCGCTTCCCGCAAGCGCGATCTCATCCTGCGCGGCGGCGAGAACATCTATCCGTTCGAGATCGAGAACTGCATCGAGGAACTCCCGGGCGTCATCGAGACCGCGGTGATCGGCGTCGACCACGACATCCTCGGTCAGGAGGTCAAGGCCATCGTCGTGATTGCTGAGGACTCATTGATCACCGATCTCGAGGTGCACGATCACTGCAAGGCCTCGCTGTCCTCGTACAAGATTCCGACCTACATCGAACTTCGCACCGCTCGCCTGCCGCGCAATCCCAGCGGCAAGATCCTCAAGCATGTGCTCGCCGATGGTGGCGAGGCCGGATTCGTCGAGGACTGAACCCCGCCATGAGTTCCCGGGCGCTCACCGCCCGGGAACCTGTTGATCTAGGCCGGCGCGCCGCGCCCAGAGGGCACGAGCGTGGACGGGGTCGTCGTCGTGGTCGATCCATTTTCCATGGTGGATGCCTGGTTCAGGTATCCCTGTGCTTCTTTGACCTTGGCCTGGTACCCGGCGAGATCACCGTTGCGCAACGCCGTATCGGCATCGGCGAGCGCCTTGGCCGCGAGGTCGATCAATTGATCCTTGGTCTCGTTCCCGGTACTCGGAACCATCGTGGTCGTGGTGGAGGTGGACGGATCAGTGGTGGTGCCACCACCAATCGTTGCGCCATTGGTTCCACCGTTCGAAATGTCGTCCTGGCTGATGGACCCGCTTTCAAAGGTCTGCGGATCGGCACCCGGGAAGAGCGTCTGCAGCGCCTCACGCAACGACGGCTTCATGACGACCTCGCCGCCCCACACTGCGATGACCTGCTTGAGCTCCGGGATCTGGGTGGTGTTGTCCGAGGACACATACAACGAGCGCACGTAGACGATTGAGTTGTTGACCGGCACGAGCTGCAGTTGGCCCAGCTGAGCTCGTGAGCCCTGCTGGTTGAGCAATGTGAGCCGCTGCGCCACTTCGGGTGCGGCCAGGATGTTTGAGTTCACGATGGCGGGACCGTCAATGTTGAACCCGCCGGGCATCTCGTAAACGATGAGCTTGCCGTACTGGCCGGGGTCGCTGTTGGCGATCATGAACGAGGTGAGGGTCTTCTTGGAATCGTCCTCTGAAAATGGGACGAACGGCCGGAGGCTCACGAAGGATTCCGTGGACTCACCGGGCAGGCGCAGCAACTGGTAGTTGGGTTCGATACGCGCTTCCTTCGAACGCACCGACACGCCTTGCGATGCCAACAGCTGATTGGCTGTGGCCACCGATGTGGCGCCGTTCACCGAGGAACCGGGATCCTGGGCCACCGACCAGCTCGAGGTCTTCTCGTAGAAGGCTGCCGAATCACTGATGTGATATCGACCGAACATGTTCGTCTGCACCCGGAAGAGATCCTGCGGGTAACGCCAGTGCGCCTTGAGCTGGGCTGGCATGTCATCGACCGACGAGAACAGCACCGGGAATGCCTTCTGGTACGCGTTGATGATGGGATCAGAAGGATCAACGACATAGAGCTTCACGGTGCCGTCGTAGGTATCGACCACACCCTTCACCGAGTTGCGGATGTAGTTGAAATTCAGCCCCTGCAAACCGCTGTCAGCAGGCAACCCACTCGCATCAGCCCGTTGGGCGTTCGGATAATGATCGGTCGTCGTATAGCCATCGAACATGTAGACGATGCGCCCATCCTCGATGACGGGGTACGGATCGCCGTCGAACTGCAGGAACGGTGCAACCGTTGCGACACGGTCGCGGACATCACGCTGGAAGACGATGCGTGACTCGGGTTTGATGAAATTCGAAATGACCAGGTTCCAGTCGGCGAAGCGGGCGCCGAAGGCCAGACGTCGGACAAGTGAACCGAGTTGCACGCCGCCGGACCCCGAGTACTGCGTGAACTTGGTCTGTCCGTCGACCTCGACATAGTCGACCTCTTCGCGACCGGCGTTGGTGATCGCGTAGCCGGCAACGTTCTCGCCGTAATAGGTCTGCGGGGTCGAGAGATCAGTAGCGATAGCCGTGTCGTCGACGATGACGGGCACGTTCCTGATGAGGAAGTTCGGGCGACCCTGCGTTGTCGTGGAATTGGCCGGAGCGAGCGCCACGCCATACCCGTGGGTATAGGCAAGGTGCGAACCTTCCCACGACTGCTGCGGGATTCCCGACACGTTGAGATCACGCGAGCCGACGACCACCTGCGTATTGGCGATATCGCCACTGGGCGTCTTGATGGGATAACGGTCGATGCTCAGTTCGTTGAACCGATAGAACGCGTACTGACTCTGAAGCCGCTGATAGGTCGGGTTGATGATCAGCGGATCGAGCAGACGAATATTTCGGATCGTGCCTGGATTGGCGTTGACGTTGGCGGTGGCCACCGCCTTTTCCTGGTTGTAGATGAATGGTTTTGTCTCGACCTTGTCGAGACCAAGCGCGGCACGCGTGGCCTCGATGTTGTGATCGATATATGGGGCCTCGCGAGTGGACTCCTCGGGCTCGACCTGGAAGCGCTGCACGAATGCCGGATAGCCAACACCAGCAATGACCGAGACCAGCGCCCATAGACCAACCGCAACGACGGGGAGGGTCCAACCGCGCCGGAAGATGTTGAAGATGAACAACCCGAACGACAGCAGGGCGATGAACAACAGCAGGTAGATGGCCGGCAGTTGCGCTTTGACATCGGTGTAGGTAGCGCCATCAACCGCACCACGCGTCGAGAAGGTCAGCGCATAGCGCTGGAGCCAGTAATCGGCAGCCTTCACCAATGCCAACAGGCCCAAGATGACAGAAACGTGCGCCTTGACCTGCGGGGTCACTCGCTCGCCGGGCACCTGAAGTCGGATCCCCCCGTTGAGATAGTGGGCGACGATCGTGACGAGCAGGATGATGACGCCTGACGCGAACAACCAGTTCACGACCGTCGAATAGAACGGCAGTTTGAACACGTAGAAACCGACATCGGTCTGGAAGGTCTGGTCCTTCACCCCGAACGAACCGCCGTTGGTGAAAAGGATCCACTGATTCCATTCACTCGACATGCCCGCACCAGCGATGATCGCCAGCGCCAGCGAGACGATTGCCCGGAACAGTCGAGCACGACGATCAACCACTGCGTGATAGCGGTCGAGCAGATCATCCTCGGGGCCAATGGCGCGAATCTTCGGCGCCATTCGATCAGCGATGCTCAGGCTCAGGAACATGAGCACGAAGAACACCCCGGTGAAGATGACGCCGAGCGCGATCTTGGACCAGAGCACGCCGGTGAACACCGAGGAGAGACCCAGGGAGTCGAACCACAGGAAGTCGGTCCAGAAACCAGCCAGACCCCTCAGGGAGAAGACCAGAAGGAACAGAACGGCCACGGCGAAAATGATGATGAGACGGCCGCGGGATGCCCGGGCTCGGGGTGTCGGCAGATCTGTGGGTACACGCATCGCGGCAAGCCTAAAGGCGAACCATCACCTCGGCCACGCAGGAATGCAATCAATCCGTCCGGGGATCGCCCATCTGGGGCAGCAAGGCCTGCGCAGCCCCGACCGCGATGCCCACCCGTTCCTCGCGCCACTCCCGAAAAAGCGCTCGTAGCGAACCGGTGAGCGCTGCCTGATCGTCCGTGCCGGAGGCCAGAAGCTGGTCGATTCGCGCGCGTAACGGCACAACCAGGTCGTGGGCGGCGGCACTCGCCGCAGCCCCGATCACCGATGCGCGATCGGCACCACCCGGCGGGAATTGCTGGAAGAGCAGTGGTTCGAGCAGGTGCACGTACTGCTCGGTTGTTGGGGCCGCTCCATCGGGCAAGACCGCATGTATCGGTGTCATCCGCCGACCTGTGCCTGCCACCAGCGCCAGAACGGCGTTGAGATCATCGGTGAGCTGGCGACGCAGCGCTCGCGTGAGCGTTGCCGCAAGGGCGGACGAGGAAGGACCACCCTGCGCCTGCACCGATCGGGCCTGCGCCGCTCTCGCATCGGTCCCGGAACGCTCATCGTTCGCCGATGTGGCGGCGGGCGAAGATTTCGATGTTTTGCCAGCTCGCGATGCTTTCGGCCGGGCCGGTGCAGACGGTGCATCGTGCTGCTCTCGCAGCGCGGCGAACAGATCATTGGTGCGCGCCGGATCGATCCCGCTACGACGAGGGCGGCGGGCCGGCTCCTCGTGGGCGCCAGCAACTACTGCCGCGTCCGATACTGACGCCGTGTGCTCGGGAATCGCCCGTGCATCGGGCACGGCTTCCGCTTCCGCTTCCGCGTCCGCCTCGGCCTTCAGTTCAGCCAGGAGTCGGAGTGCCGCCTCATCGGCTCGTTGGCGGATCTCGGTGGCAGCCGAGCGAGCGGCGTCGAGGATCCGTGCAACCTCATCGCCCAGCAATTTGGTGAGATGCTCCGGATCGAGGGGATCGACCGCGGCGGCACGAGCCTCTGCCGCCTCTAGTTGCCGAGACAACAACAGCTCCCTCTCCCGACCGGCTCGCAATTCACCCGCGAGCTGCAGCAACCGCCGACGAACCTCATTGGGTTCGAATCCCCGGCGCACGATCGAGAAATCTGCGTCGAGCATCGCATCGAAGTCGTCGGGCTCGCTGGACATGACCATCCGTGCAGATGGTACCGGCCTGAATGAATCGAGCTCAGAATCCGGGTTCCGAGGATGGCTTCGGAGGAAGCACGTCGTTGCCCCCACCCACGGTGGTCAGAATGGCAAGAGCCTCATCGAGTGAATCCGCAGGCTCGATCCGCAGACCCTCCGCATAGCGACGCGCGTCGTCGAGCTCACTGCTGGGTACAAGCATGAGTTCGGCGCCCGATCGACGAGCAGCGACAACCTTCTGATGCACACCGCCCACGGGACCGACCACTCCGTTGAGATCCATGGTTCCCGTGGTTGCGATATGACGCCCGCCCGTGAGACTGCCGGGCGTGAGCACATCAAGCACGCCGAGCGTGAAGGCGAGTCCCGCCGATGGTCCACTGACCACACCGGAGTTGATGGTCACAGTGACGGGGAAATCGAAGTTGAGATCGCGCGTGAAGGCCGACACTCCCAGATACCCACGGCTGGGATCGTCCGGACGGGCCCCGAGTCGGATTTCGATGGTGTGCTCATCGGTTCCGTCAAAATTCTGCACGACGAATTCAACGAGCGAACCCGGTGTTGCTGCCCCGAGTGCGGCGACGAGTTCACTGTTGAGCGTGATCGGCTGCCCCTGAACGGCCACGATGACGTCACCCTTCGAGAGCACACCATGTGCCGGTCCATCGGTTCGCACACTCGCCACGATGGCGCCAGTACCAGTGGAGGTGATCGTGTAACCGAGCCGGGTGAGCGCCTGATACGCGGCGGCATCCTTCGAATCGGACATCATGCGAACGTTGATGTCACGGTTCTCCGACTCGGACTGCTTGCCGAAGAGATCCTCCTCTGACTCGACCTCCACCGCGGCATCGAACCACGCCGCTGCAAGTTCGGCGGCCGTGGCCTGCCGCAGTGACACTGTGAGGAAATCGATGGAGCCATCATTCTCAAAAGTCTCAGCATCGGTGACCGTGATGAGCGGCTCAGTAGCCCGCGACGAGCCCGGCGAGAGCGTGTAGTACGGAAGCCGGACGAACAGAGCAGCTGTCACCAGCGCCACAACCACCGCCGCTACTACCCAGACAACGAGACGGCGGGTCCGATTCGCGGACTTCGCGGGCGCGACGGAGTGGTCCGCAACACCTGCGGTCGGCATCGTTTCGGAGTCTGGTTGTGGGGTGTCGACGTCAGACAAGGCAGCTCCCGGGGGCATGAGCACCTGAAGCCTGCCACGCCGCAGTCGGTACGGTGTCGCAACCACCCGACCGAGGGTGGGACAATGCAGTGTGTCCAGCACGCCGACCACTGCAACCGACGACGGAGGTCTCGCTCGTCGGCAGGCCGCTATCGCTGGGCATACCGGTGACATCGACGCCGCCCGCGCTCTTCTCGACCACCCGGTTGCGAAGGTGCGAGCAACCGCACTGGGGGCCTTGAACAGGATGAGCGCCCTCAAGGAATCTGAGCTGTGTCGGGCGCTCACCGATATCGATCCCGGGGTACGACGCAGGGCCTGCGAGGAGACAGCCCGATGGTCGGGAACGATCGCGGCTTCGAGCGATCGCACGCCACGCGGCGACTCACTCGATGCAGAGGCTCATGCCGATCTCCGTGAGCCCGATACACACGATCAGCCTCCTGATCGGCTTCCCGAGGCGCTCGCCGAGGCACTCACCGATCGTCTTCTCGATGACGACAACACGGTGGTCGAGATCGCGGCATGGGCGTGGGGCGAGCGCCCGCCGGCCACAGAGCGCGCGTTCGAACTGATCCTCACGATCACCACCGACCATGACGATGCGCTCTGCCGTGAGGCCGCCGTGGCCGCTCTCGGGGCCCTCGGCGACATCCGCGCCCTGCCCACCATCCTGAAAGCAACCAAAGACCGGGCAACCGTCCGCAGACGAGCGATCATCGCACTCGCCCCCTTCGATGGACCCGAAGTCAACGAAGCACTGGAGCGTGCTCGGACCGACCGTGATTGGCAGGTCAGACAGGCTGCCGAAGACCTCAGTTCGTGACCTGAGGTCAGTCCATGAACATGACTTTGAGGGACTCGAACGATTCGATGCAGTGACCGGCGCCGAGCACCACCGACTCGAGCGGTGACTGCACCAACTGCACGGGAACCTCAGCTTCCGCAGCGATGCGCTGATCGAGACCGCGCAACATTCCTCCCCCACCCACGAGATGAATTCCCTGATCGATGAGATCCTGGGCAAGTTCGGGCGGCGCCTGACCCAAGCAGGCCACCACGGCATCGACCATGGCCGACACGGGTTCATCAATGGCCTCGCGCACCTCGGCGGCTGTGAGCACCACAGTCTTCGGAAGACCGCTCATGAGTTCGCGTCCCCGCACCTCAGCGGCAGATTCATCGTCGGACGGCCAAGCTGAACCGATGGTGATCTTGATTTCCTCGGCGGTGCGCTCGCCGATAGCGATGCCGTACTCGCGTCGGATGTAGGTCTGAATGGCTGCGTCGATGTCGAAACTGCCGACCCGAACCGCCTCGAGGGCAACCACGCCCCCGAGGGAGATGAGCGCAGCCTCAGATGTGCCTCCGCCGATGTCGATGACCATGTTGCCGAGTGGCTCGTTGATGGGCAGCCCTGCCCCGATGGCCGCCGCCATGGGCTGCTCGATCAGGTGTGCTTCGGTGGCACCTGCCCGCCGGGCCGCCTCGGTAACGGCTCGCTGCTCGACTGTGGTGATCGCTGACGGGACACAGATGACAACCCGAGGACGGTTGAAGCGGTTCACGCCGACCCGTTCGAGCAGCAGACGGATCATGCGTTGCGTGACGTCGAAATCGGTGATCGCCCCCCCTCGTAGCGGTCGGACCGCCACGATGTAACTCGGGGTACGACCAATCATCTGCCAGGCCTCTTGCCCCATCGCAAGGACGTCCTGAGTGCGGCTGTTCAGGGCGATGACAGACGGCTCGTTCAGGACGATGCCTTCACCACGTACGTAGACGAGGGTGTTGGCTGTTCCAAGGTCGATGGCGAGGTCGCGAGCCATGATCAGCGCCCGGGTTCGTCGTCGGGGTCGGCGTCGGAGTCAGTTTCGGGAGTTGTGGCGGTGCCGGCACCGGGAGCGAGATCAGAGTCACCAGCGCTGTTCGGACGAACGTGCACTGTGTTGACGCGGTAGGCCGGCTTCACCTCGAGCGAGCCTTCGACGACCACCGGCGGCGCGGTACCCAGTGCCTCCATCTCCCGCTGGAAATCACCCACGCTGGAGAGCGGATCATTGGGCTGGCGATTGCGCAGCCAAACAAAGATCGACCCGACCACGCTGATGACGACGACGATCAGGAGAAAACTGATGCCGCTCATCGGCTGGCCTCGACATCGGAGGTCGCGTCGCCGCTCACATCAGATGAGAGATCGACGAGTTCCACGATGTGCTGCGATCCTCGAGCCCATTCTGATCCGCCGTTCCAGAACTCTTTCTTCCAGATGGGGATTGTGGCTTTGAGCGCGTCGATCAGGAACCGAGACGCCTCGAAGGCTGTCCCCCGATGAGGCGAAGAAACCGCGACAACGACGGAGGACTCAGCCAGCATGACCCGGCCTTCGCGATGCCAGAGAACGACTCGGACGAGATCGGGCCAACGCAGGCGCGCCTGCTCGACGAGTGCCTCCATCCGGGGAATCACTTCCTCGGCATAGGCCTCGTAATCGATATGCGTGACCCCCGTCGTGCCCTCGGCGTGATCACGAACCAAGCCGTTGAACACCACGACAGCACCACACTCCGGGCG
>WLCQ01000089.1 GCA_009705225.1 Actinomycetota bacterium
ACGTTCGCCGCTGTCGGGTACGCCCTCGAAGCGTGGAGGCTCACCGACGGTCTGTTCGACCCGACCCTGCTCGACGCGCTCATCGCCGCGGGTTATGACCGCAGCTTCGACACCTTGCCGTCGGAGAGTCGCAATGAGCGGGGCCTGGCCGATTCCGAAGTCTCGGGGCCTGCCGTCATCGATAGTCGGCATGTCTCCGGGTACGAGGTTCCGGCACCCCCGGAGGTCCAGTTCGACGATGAAACCTTCTCGATCACCCTTCCGGCTGGTCTCCGGCTCGACCTCGGTGGAATCGGCAAGGGCCGCGCTGCGGACATCGTGGCCACCCTGCTCGAGCGGGGCGGCGCCGCCGGAGGATGCGTGGATCTCGGAGGCGACATCGTCGTGTTCGGTGATCGCACCGAAGGGCAGTCCTGGGCGGTGGCTGTCGATGATCCGGCCGCTCCCGGAAGCGACCTCGCAGTCATCGTTCTCGACGAAGGAGCGGTGGCCACCAGTTCGCAGGGCCGTCGTCGATGGCGGACCGCAGCGGGAGACGCACATCACCTGATTGATCCACGAACTGGGGCGTCGGCCAGATCGGATCTGGTTGCGGTCACGGTCGTGGCGGCGGAGGCGATGTGGGCCGAGGTCTACGCGAAAGCCGCGCTCATCGCCGGGTCAGTCGCCGGCACTGCAATGCTCGAAAGCGCCGGACTCGCCGCAATGCTTGTCACCGATGAAGCACAACTCGTATTCGTTGGTGCTATCGATGAGTTCATGATCCCCACGGGCACGAGTCACTGATGACCTTCATTCTCGCCAGCACCAAAGTGTGGTGGTACGTCAGTCGCTCGGCAGGCATCGTGGGCTGGGCGCTCTGCGCGGCGTCGGTGCTGTGGGGAATGGCGCTTTCCACGCGAGCGCTCGGGCGCAAGCCGTCTGCGCCCTGGCTGCTCGATCTGCATCGGTTCATCGGAGGCCTCGCTGTCACCTTCGTGGTCGTGCACATGGTTTCGCTGATGCTTGATCCGTTCGTGAAATTCACCATTGGCGATCTTCTCGTGCCGTTCGCATCGGACCAGTACAAGCCCAACGCCGTTGCCTGGGGAATCGTGGCGACATATCTGTTGGTGGCAGTCGAGGTCACGTCACTGCTGAAGAAACGCATTCCGCTACGACTGTGGCGCAGTGTTCATCTCACCAGCTACGCGCTGTACGCGTTCGCCACCGTCCATCTGCTCACCGCGGGCACCGACCGGTTCAACCCGGTGCTGCGCTGGACAGTGCTCACGAGCGTGGGCGCAGTCGTGTTCTTCTCCGCATATCGACTGATCGGTCCGGGTCGGGCCGCCAGTGTGCGCAGCGGCAAGCGGAAGGCGGCTTCTGCACCAGCGGCACCAGCGGGACCAGCGGCAACGACAATTTCTCAGTCAGAGATTTCTGCACCATCCGCGATCGAGGAAGTACCGACCGAACTCGGATAACCCCGAGAACTGCTTGCTCAGTCGGCCGGCAGTTCCACGACGAAGCTCGAGAGGTCTTCTTCGAGCTTCGAGGCCATGAGCACGCCTGCAGCTCCGCGACAGTTGGTGCGGGTAGCGGCGAACGCTCCGGCACGCAGGCGGTCGGCCAGTTCGGCAGCGTGGGTAATGGCGGCGGCGATGACATCGTCGGCCGCGACGGTCTCGTCGAGATACCCAGCTGTGACAGCGCCGGTCGGGTCATAGACATGGGCATGATTGATGGCCACGGTGAACGCCTTGGTGGTGAGGCAGTTACGGGCGAGTTCCACGGCGAAGCTCGGCACGGGCATGCCGATGGCAACCTCGTTGAGGCCGATCTTGAAGGTGCCCTCGGCACCGATGCGGTAGTCAGCGGCCAGCAGCAAGATGGCACCCATAGCCAGCGCATGACCAGTGGAGGCGATCACAACCGGCATCGGGAACTCGAAGATCTCAAGTGCCACCTCGGCGCCGGCTCGCAGGAGGTTGCGGGCACCTTCGGCGCTGGCGGTCATGACGGCGAGATCGAATCCAGCGGAGAAGCGACCGGGTCGTCCGGCGATGACGACGGCCGCGGCCTCGTTGCGGGCGCGCTCGAGGCCCGAGCGAAGTCCCTCGGCGAGTGCATGGGTGACGGCGTTGGCCTTGCCATCATCGATCGTGATGACGGCGACACGGCCCTGGAGTTCATAGGAGACGACGGAATCAGACATGGCCGAGACGCTACCCGCGGCGCCACAGCGGGAGTGTCGCCGCTGGTCTGAGTTGGATCAGGCCGGTTCGGTGACGAAGTCGATGAGTTGTTCGACTGCTCCGATGAGCTGCGGTTCCAGATCGGTCCAGCTGCTCACGGAATTGAGGATGCGTTTCCAGAACAGGCGCGGATCGTCGACCCCGAGGGCGGCGCACACTCCGTCCTTCCATGACTGCCCCTTCGGGACATCGGGCCAGCGTTCGATGCCGACAACTGCGGGTTTCACCGCCGCCCAGATGTCGACGAACGGGTGGCCCGTGACCAGGACATCGGGATGGTCGACGCCGGCGGCAATGCGGCTCTCCTTGGAATCGTCGACCAGATGGTCGAGCAGGATCCCGAGGCGACGGCCCGGACGCGGCCCAAAACCGCGCACGATCTCAACGAGGTTGTCTGCGCCGTCGAGCAGTTCGACGACAACACCCTCCACACGCAGATCATCGCCCCAGACCTTTTCGACCAACTCGGCGTCGTGCACGCCCTCGACAAGAAGTCTGCTGGCCCGGGCGATGCGCGCCGAAGCACCGGCCACCGCAACCGAACCCGAGGCTGTGCGCGATGCGCCGGCAGTACTGACGGCGGTGGGACGTACGAGCGTGACCTGCTTGCCCTGCACATCGAACGCGCCATCCCGCAGACGAACCTTGTGGTCGCGGCCCATGCGGTCGCGGATGGTGACGATTGCGGAGTCGCAGCTGACCACGACGCCATAGAGCGGCGTGCCGCGGACTTCTACCTCCAGGCCGGCGTCGGCCGGGATGCGCGGTGGCGCTTTGCGCACCCGGGGTGCGTCGCCGTCGAGATCGAGCGGCTCCGAGAGGATCCCGCGTCGGTACGGCGTTTCGGCCATGTCAGCCGCCGACGAGTTCGCGGATCTTGGCCTCGGTGGCGGGACCGTCGTAGGCGAGTTCGCCATCGCGAAGGCCGATACAGCGGGTGGCGCTGGGAACGAGATCGAGTTGATGGGTGGAACACACGATGGTCGCGCCCTGGGCGACGACATCGCTCATGATCTCGACGAGGGTTTCCTGCCCGGGTGTGTCGAGACCGACGAAGGGTTCATCGACGAGCATCACGCGGAATGGGCGGATGAGACCGAGGATGAGTCCGGTCTTCTGCTTGAGGCCGCGGCTGAAGCGAGAGGGGAGATCATCGACACGGTCGGTGAGTCCGAACATCTCCACGAGATCGTCGGCGTAGTCCTCCCAGTCGACGGTTTGATGGAGTCGGGCGACGTATTCGATGTGCTCGGCGAGACTGAGGTCGTCGTAGAGCACCGGGTTGTCGGGGAGATACGAGAGCGCCGCACGGGCCTCGACGGTGCCGGCGGGATGCCCCTGGATGAAGGCCCAGCCGGTGGTGGCCTCGAGCATCCCGGATGCCAGGCCGAGGAATGTGGACTTTCCGGCACCGTTGGGTCCGACGAGCATGACGAGCTCTCCGCTGCCGATCTTGAGATCAAGTGGCGTGGTGAGTCCCATGCCATCGCCGTAGTCCTTGGCGAGGTCGAGGGCCTGCAGAGCCGCGCCCGGGTCGAGCCGTGGCTCGGTGGCGGTGGTGGGTGGCTGCTTCGGGAGTGAGAAGGCTGAGGTCACAGGTGTTTCGGCTTCCGTGTGCGGAGATACAGGATGGCACCACCGACGGCGAAGAGTGCGTACACGGTGGCGTTACCCACCTTGGTGGTGTTGAGCATGGCTGGATCGGATCCGGCGTTGAGCATCGGTAGCAGTGAGATGACGACGATTGCGGGCGGGATGACGAGGCGGGCGAGCATGACCCAGCCCATGACATCAGGGCCGAGCCCCGAGAGGCCGGCGACATCGGGGGCGCCCATGGCCGTGCTGATGGTGGCTGCGACCGCTGCGGCGAGCGACACCGGGATGATGAGGATGAGCCCGATCTGCCAGACCACGGTGAAGGGCACGAGGATCGTTGCGGCGGCGCCGGCCACAACGCTCATCAGGACCATGATTGCGAATGCGGCCGCCAGATGCTGCAGCAGGAACGCTCCGGGTGCGTCGGGATAGCTCTCCCAGCGGGTCGGATGGTCGACCTCTTGGGCGGTCGGTTCAGCGGCGTCATAGGCCACGATGTAGAGCGCGAGTCCGGCCAACATGATGGCGGGGATGGTGCCGCGCCATACGGCACCGATAGCGAGTCCGCCCAAGCCAGCCATGAGCACCATACGGGCGATGCGCGGCAGCGGGAATCGCAGGTAGCTCTGCCAGTCGCGCTTCCAGACCGGTGGGATGAACGAGCGACGTTTGGCGCGTCCGATGCGGATCCAGGGACGCAGACGTGGGTTCTCCTGCGAGAGCTGACGACGCAGGAGCACCACGGTGCGGACATCTTGGAGCGTGACCGCGAATCGCAGCTGTGCCACGAGGCCTGCTCGACGAAGTGCGTGTTCGATGGAGAGCTCACCGATGCGCTGGAGGGCGAGGAAGATCAGCAGCACCACGATCGCCACCGGGATGATCGCGAGGGCACGGAAGGTGATTGGCCAGAACGCGAGGTCGGCGAGCAGGGTCAGCGGCGAGGTCTGATGTCCGGTGAGGATGTCGATGGTTGACCAAGCGAGCAGAGCGACGGCCATGGCGTTGGCCGGCCACCAGCGAACGCGGCGGCCTGAGATGGTCATGGCAGTGGCCGATGCGGCAACGCCGACGATGGCGAAGGTTGCGGCACAGCTCACAATGGAGGCAACGGGATTGACGGGCAGGCGACGGGCGGCGAGTTCGCCCACGATGGCCCCGGCCACGCCACCGGCGAATGCGAGGAATCGCAGTTGTTTGATGGCGGGGCCGCGCACGACCTCGGAACGGGGCACCGGCGCACTGAGTTCGTGCATCACGACTGGGGCTTCGAGCACGAGCGGTCCGCCGCGTCCGCCTGATCGCAGACCGATGCCGATGACTGCTGCGAACGCGAGGCCCAGCCAGATGGGTGCGGTGGTGGCGAAGTCGGCGGCTTCGGCAGCGCTGAGACGATCGTTGGGCAACTGACTTGACGCAAACATCACGAAGATCACCGTGACGAGTCCAACCATGTAGACGCGATAGAGCGCATCGATCCAGTGGACATCGGAAAGGCGGTTGTGGCGGCGAGTGCGGCGCAGGTCATGCAGCGCTGCGGTCGTTGCCTCGAGATCGATCACAGGTGGGAATCTACCGGCCCTGAGCTCATGGCTTCGTTCCGCCGGCCTCGGCCTCTTCGGCGAGGGCCAGCCACGACTCCTCAGTGGTGGCGAGCTCAGCATTGACGGCGGCGAGTTGTGCGCCCAATTCGGTGAGTTCACTATGGGCCGCTGTTGCCGCCTTTGTGGCCAGATCAGCTTCAAGTGCCTCACGTCGTCGGGCGAGTCGGGCGATCGCCTTGTCGGCCTCCTTCATGAGGTGACGCAGTGTGCTGGCGCTGCGGGGCGCATTGACCGGTTTCGCTCGCTTGGTGCTGGCGGTCGATGCCGACGAGGCCGGTTTCGCGGGCCGTGATGGGCTGGCCGAGGCGCGTCCCTTGATGCGGTTTGCCCGGCGTTCGTCCTCCCAGCGCGCATAGCCGCCGGCCCGGCGACTCGGTCGCGAGTGGCCGTCCATCACCATGACATCGGCGACGGTACGTTCAAGGAACGCCCGGTCATGACTCACGACGATGAGCGCTCCGGGCCAGTCGTCGAGAAACTCCTCGAGCACCCGCAGCGTGTCGATGTCGAGATCGTTGGTGGGTTCGTCGAGCAGTAGCACGTTCGGCTTGGCGGCGAGCACCAGCAGCAGTTGCAAGCGCCGTCGCTCACCGCCGGAGAGCAGTTCGATCGGCGCCCATTGGGCATCTGCATCGAACCAGAACGATTCGAGCAGGGCGGCGTCCTGCCAGTCGGGGAGCCGATGGCCACCGGTGACGGCGTCGCGCACCCGCTGTTTCGGGTCGAGTGTGACGCCGACCTGGTCGTAGTACCCGATACGGACGGTGCTGCCGTACTCGACAGTTCCGGCAAGGGGCTGGCGCCGGCCGGCGATGAGATCGAGCAGTGTGGACTTACCGACCCCGTTCGGGCCGACGAGGCCGAGGCGTTCGCGCGGGTCGAGCGCGAGATCGACGCCGGTGAACAGCGGGTTTTCAGAGGCCTGCTCACCCCCGTGGCTGAACGACACGCCCTCGAGTTCGACCACCTTGTCACCGAGGCGGGGAGTGCCGAACCACAGATCGGGGATTCCGGATCGTGCAGCGGGTTCAGCGCGGCTTTCGACGATCGAAGTCGCAGCTTCAATGCGAGCCTTGGGCTTACTGGTTCGAGCGGGCGCACCCCGGCGCAACCATGCAAGCTCTTTTTTGGCGAGATTGCGCCGGGTCGACTCGTTGCTCGCTGCTTGGTCCTCGCGTTCGGCGCGGCCTTCGAGATACGCGTCGTAGCCACCGTCGTGCACGTAGCCGCGGCCGCGGTCGAGTTCGAGCACCTTGGTGGTCACCCGGTCGAGAACATGGCGATCGTGGGTGACCATGATCAGTCCGCCCCGGTAGGTCTCGAGTCGCTCCTCGAGCCACGCGATCGCGTCGATATCGAGATGGTTCGTCGGTTCGTCGAGCACGAGCAGGTCGCTCTCGGCCACGAGCGCCCGGGCCAGGGCCACGCGCTTGGCCTGACCTCCTGACAGCCGTGAGGTATCAGCGTCGAGAAGGGCCGACATCCCGAGATGGTCGAGGACCGCGGCGGCCTCCCACGCCTGCTCGGCGGCGGCCTCGACCGCAGCGAGCACGGGCCCGGCTGGCAGCACCGGACGCTGGGGCAACGACGCGATGCGCACACCACGGCCGCGCCGCACCGCTCCGCTCTCGGGATCCTGTTCGGAGGTCAGCACTGAAAGCAGCGTGGACTTCCCGCAACCGTTGAGACCCACGATGCCGATCCGATCGCCGGAGGACACGGTGAACGACAGATCGGTGAACAGCGGCCGACCGGGTCGGGTCATTGTCACCGCTTCGAGGTCGACCAGAATCACCCTGCGAGGCTAGGTCCTCCATGCACCGGTCCCCGACGGGCACCCCACTAGCGTTCCGGTTCGTCCCCGCCGGGGGCGTTGAGAGCCCGACCATGACCGATACCGCCCCACAACCGAGGACATGGAGTCGCGGGCGCGTCGTGCACCCTGCACCGACTGTGGCCAACCACCCCGCCGGTCCGGGTCGATACCGAACGCCACTGATCATGTTTGCCGCGGTCGCGGTGATCGTCTGGGTCGCCATCTGGATCGGCAACACGCAATTCGCCCACGACGCCTTCTTCCCTGCGCGTCCGGGAATCGCCGGCGGAACCTGGTTCGAAGGCTGGCAGCGATGGGATGCCTACTGGTACCGCACCATCGTGCGCGAGGGCTACGTCTCGTACCCGGGTGTCCAATCCTCGGTTGCGTTCTGGCCCTCGTATCCACTGCTCGTCCGCGCAGTGAGTTGGGCGTTCCCCAGCATCTTCATCACAGGGTCGATCGTCACGCTCTGCTGCGGTGCGGTGAGCGCCGTGCTGTTGCGCCGTTGGGTTGGAGTGTTCCTCCCTCGGGCGGCGGCGGTCACGACGGTCGCCCTTTTTCTTGTCTATCCCTACGGCTATTACCAATACGGCGCCGTCTACGCCGACGCGCTGTTCGTCGCCGTCACCATCGGTGCGTTTCTGCTCGTCGAACGTGATCGCCTGTTCTGGGCGGGAGTGGTCGGCATCGTTGCTACTGCGGCGCGACCGGCGGGTGTGGTGGTAGCCGTGGCGCTCGTGCTGCGAGTCATCGAGCTGCGCAACCTCGCTCGCGCTGAACGTTCACAGCAGCAACTCTCTCTCTGGAAACGTCTCGATCCCCGGGTCCTGCAGTGGCGTGATTCTCCCGTGTTCCTCGCGTTCTGCGGGGTGGGGGCGTGGTCGGCCTTTCTCGGTTTCCGATTCGGTGACCCACTGTTGTTCGCCACCGTCGAATCGACCTGGGGTCAGGGTGCCGGACCCTCGACCTGGCTGAAGTTCCGCATCTTCGAGGAGCTTCGAGATCGACCGCTCGAGGCCGGGACCATTGGTCATGTCGTGCAGGGGTTGCTGTTGATCGGAGCGTTGGCACTGGTGCCCCGGATCGTGCGTCGGTTCGGCTGGGCCTATGCGCTATTCACCCTCGGCGTCATCGGGCTCGCATTGGTGGGCACCAAGGATTTCCAGAGCTCGGGGCGCTATCTCATTGGGGCGTTCCCCTGTTTCGCTGTGCTCGGCGAACTGCTTGCAGCTCGCCCGCCTCTGCGCTTCGTGGTGTTGGTTCTCTCCCTTGTTGCGCTCGCCGTGATGGCGGTGGCGTATGGGCGGGGTACCTATCTCGCCTGATCGGGCGATAGCGTCACTGTTCGTCCCGCGCTGTCCGGCCGCCGCCGCAGCGAGCTCCTCCCCCGAAGGAACCCCATGACGGTCGATGCCGACACCAACGAGATCCTGCTCGATGAAGAGCCGCAGTTCGTGCTCACGGTCACCCCTGAAGCCATTGAACGGGTCATCGAGATCCGTGATGGCGATGAGGATCCCGGTTCGGTGGCCCTTCGGGTCGAGATCATCGGAACCTCAGGCACTGATTACAGCTACGACCTCTCGTTCGCCCCGATCGCCGAGATGGAAGAGAACGACGATCTCTCGGTTCAAGACGGCTTGTCGGTCGTGGTCGCTGCGGGGAGTGTTGATCGCATGCGCGGTGCCACCCTTGACCTTCCCAGCAACGCCGGTCAGGCCGGGTTGATCATCCGTAATCCGAACCGGGCTGATCCCCTTGCCGGTCTCGACCTTTCGGTCACGGGCGATGTCGCCGAGAAGGTATCGATGCTGCTCGAGCATGTCGTGAACCCGCAGTTGGCCGCACATGGTGGATTCGCAGCACTCGTTGGCGTGGACGATTCCAAGGCGTACCTCACCATGGGTGGCGGATGTCAGGGCTGTGCCGCCAGTGCCCAGACCTTGCAGATGGGTATCCGCGAGCAGATCCTCGAAGCGATCCCCGAGATCACCGAGGTCATCGATGTCACCGATCACACCGCCGGTGACAATCCCTTCTATACGCAGTAACCGGCACGTCTCCAGGCAGTAGACGGAGCCTTCGGTCGTTGACCACCGGTCGGCGAAAACTCTTGGCGCAGAAATTGATCAGCAGCGTCAACTAATCTAGGTTCACCGATGTGACACGGGGAGGGAACCTTCCCGCGTTCGGTCCGTCGCTCGAACCAGCACAGCAACAGAAAGAGGAACAATGCCCGACGTTGTCCGTGAGTCCGTCTTCAACCTGCAGTTTCCGTTCACGCGGTCACTGGGGTCGACGCTGAGCACATTCTTCTCAGCGCTCGCGCAGGGGCAGATCATCGGTGTGCGCACCGCTGGTCGTGTCATCGCCCCGCCGCTCGAGTACGACCCTGATACTGCCGCCGATTCAGGCACCGACTACGTCAAGGTCGGCCCCAAGGGCACCGTGTCCACCTGGACCTGGGTGCCGGAGCCCACGCATCTGCACACGGTGAAGCATCCATTCGCGTTCGCATTCATCACGCTTGATGGTGCCGACACACCGATGTTCCACGTTGTCGACGCCGGTTCCGAGAGCGCAATGGCTCCGGGCATGCGCGTTGAAGCCACGTTTAAGCCCGCCGATGAGCGAGTCGGTCGCATCGACGACATCGTCGCCTTCGTGCCGGCCAGCGATCCCTCGCCGAGCGCCGGCGCTGGCGAT
>WLCQ01000009.1 GCA_009705225.1 Actinomycetota bacterium
ACGGCCCGGGTGAGTTCATGCGGGAGCACCACGGAGTCGGCACCGAGTTCGAGAGCGAGGCGATGCTGGGTGGGGTACTTCGCCACCGCCATGATCGTGCAGGGGCGTCCGAAGCGTCGGAGTGCGGCGATGGTGAGCAGGCCGAGCGCACCTGAACCGAGAACCACCACGAGATCACCGTCGGCTATGTCGGCGGCCAACGCACCATGCACCGCGCACGCGGTGGGTTCCACCATGACGGCGGCTTCGTCGCTGAACGACTCGGGTACGGAATGCAACTGGCTGACATGGGCGATCATCCGGGTGGACCAGCCGCCGCCCGTGTCGCAGCAGAAGCCGCTCTGCAGGCCCGGCTCGATGGCACCGAAGGCAATGCGTTCGCAGTTTCCGAGGTCGCCGCGGGCGCACGCCGTGCACACAGGATCGATGCCACGGGTGACGCAACCGAGCACGGGCTCGATGACAACGCGTCCGGCACCGAGGTGGCCAATGGGCGTTGCTAGATCGGCGACGACCTCGTGCCCGGGCACGAATGGGAACGACACGATCGGTTCGAAATAGCGCGAACTACGGGCGTCGATGGTGGCGAGATCAGAACCGCAGATTCCGGCGAGACGGGGGAGCACCTCGACCCATCCATCGCCGGGAAGGCGGGGCGGATCGATATTGCGCAGGCGTAACGGGCCGACCTTGGCGCCGCCGCCCGGGCTCAGGCGACTGGCGAGGTTGGCTGCCGCGAAACGAGCGATGCTGCGTTCGAAACGGAGCGCCTTCATGCTCGACCTCCCGGCACGAGCGGATTGGCGAGACCACCCGTGCGAGTGCGTCGCGGGCCGATCGGGATGAGCGTGCGGGGCGCACCCGGGGCCTTTTCCCATTGCTCGACGAGCCAACCACGCTTGCGGGCCAGCGTGGCCAGGCGGGTTTCGGGATTCACCGCAACGGGGAATCCGACAGCTTCGAGCATGGGGAGATCAGAGGTGGAGTCGGCGTAGGCAACGCCTTCACTGACATCGAGGCCATGCTTCTCCGCGTAGTCGAACAGCACCTGGGCCCGGCTCTCACCAGTGGGTGGCACCGAACGCAGTTCGCCGTTGTACACACCACGATCGACGGCCATTTCGGCGGCGATGATGTCGTCGAAGAGCGGTTCGAGTGGCTTGACCACGAAGCTGAGGGCACCCGTGATGAGCACCGTGCGATGGCCGGCGGCGCGATGCGCGCGCACCCGGCGAATCGCCGCGGGGAAGGACTTGGCGATGATGAGTCGGCTGAACATCTCTGCGGCGTCTTCATCGATCTGCTCGACCGGGGCGCCGTCGTAACGGCGGTAGAACATGCGGAGGAAGTCGCTGCGGTCCTTGCGATCGAGGGAAAGCAGCGACGGACCCTCGCTGATGAGTGAGGTGGCGAACTTGATCCGCTCGGCGCGGGGAAGGCGTCGGGTGGCGAGGAATGCGTAACTCGTGACCACGTTCGAGGCGATGAGTGTGTTCTCGAGATCGAACGCTGCGAACTGACGCTCGGGAGCGAGCACCTGGGCCCGAAGTCGTTGCTCCCGGGTGGGACCCACCTTGCCGCCGGGGGTGGTGCGCACCCGTGCCTGTTTGACCACCGAGGGGAGATGGATCTCTCGCACGAACGAATCCCACTCGATGACACGGGGATCGAAGCAGAAGTCGCGCTGGTCCTCAGCGCTATGTGAATCCCATAACGCAATGAGTCGATCGAGTCCGTAGATGGCCTCGCATTCGGCATAGGCGCCGTAGATCTCGACGTACCCGAGCGCTCGTTCGGCTTCCTCACGCTTCTCCTCGAGGGAGGTACCGAACTCGGCCTGCTTGCCCCGCAGGGGAAGTGCCCCGAGCACCGACTCGGCTCGGCTGAGCGACTTCGTGGCCCGACGAAGCTGATCCTTCACATCACCGCGACCCGAGAACTTCCACTTGGGGACCATGATCGGCTGGCCCTTGGTGTCATAGAGCGGGTGCTCGCCGAACCAGTCGCTCACGAGATCAACGAGGCGTCGGTAGTGCAGCGGATTGCGCGAACCAGAGGCGACCTGAATGACTTCGGGTGCGGGTTCGGGTCCCTTGGCGGCCACCGCGATGATGGCGGCGGACACGAGATCAACGGGGATCACATCGACGATGCCCTCGGGCACGCCGGGGAACTGCTTGAGCAGGCCTCGGGCGTAACTGATGATGATCGGCTCGGCCATGCGGAAGCCGCGGATCCAGCCCGGCACCGGTTCGGCAAGGGCGGATTCGATAATCGACGGGCGCACGATGCTGACGGGAACGGCGCCACGGTTCTCGATCAATGCACGTTCGCCGAGTGCCTTGGAATAGGCGTAGGCATCGGGCCAACCCAACGAGCCAGCGCGGGCTCGACCGGTTTCGACCATGCGGTCCGATACCCACTTGATACGCAGGGCTTCGGTCTTCTCGGCGAGCAGGGGAGTTCCGGCGGCACCGAGTTCGCGATGGGCGCCGGCCCGGAACTGCTCGAGCTTCTCGGGGGTTCGGCTTTCGGCATCGGCGTCGCGTCGGGCCCGGCGGGCACCTTCGACCTCGCCGCGCCAGTCGACGTCGACGAAGAACGGACTCTCATCGACGAGAATCTCCGGAGCGTTCCCCCGACGGTTGCCCGCCACATAACAGGTGGACACCGCGACGAGATGGGGGGCGACACCGAGCTCGTTGCACAACTGGGCTATGCGGGTCGGGCCCATGAGGTTGACCTCGACCGCCGAGTCGAGAGGGGAGTCGAAGCTCACGGTTGCTGCCGAGTGAATGATGGTGTCGCAGGATGCGAACAGTTCGCGCCCGGTAGCGTCGAGCCCAAGACCGTCGCGTCCGACATCGCCGGCCACGGCCGTGATGCGCCGGGCGGTCATCTCGGCGAAGCCTTCTTTGCCGAGTTCCGCTCGCAGTCGATCGAAGGCGTCGTTCTTGAGGATCTCGCGGGCCAGACGCTGCTCGACGGTGGAGCGGCGACCGGCGCGCACGAGCAGCACCAGTTCGCAGTCGGGAACCGAGCGCAGGAGGCGTTCGAGCAGGTTGGTGCCGAGGAAGCCGGTGGTGCCGGTGATGAAGAGGCGCTTGCCGGCGAGGGAGTCAGCGATCACGGATGAATGTTTACCACTTGGTAAGTGAATCGTCTAGGATGAGGACGTGGCCGCCACCGTGACTGCTCCTGCCAAGCCGGACCGGCTGCCCGGATCCCGGGCCGAACGCACCCGGGACACCGAGAATCGCATCTTGGCGGCCGCGCTCGATTCCTTCGGCACCGCTGGGTACGACGCCACGTCTCTCGATGCGCTGGCCGCCGGGCTGGGCCTGTCGAAGCAGGCGATCCTGTACCACTGGCCTTCCAAGGCAGCACTCCTCGACGCCGTGATCGACCGGGCGTGTTTGGATCTCGTGGTCGAGTTCGACGGGGTGCTGCGCGACGCCGGTGAAGGTTGGGAACGTATCGAGGCCATCGTGCGCTCGGTGTTCCGCGTGACCATCCGCCGACCCGAGTTGTTGGGCTTCGTTCGCGAGGTCAGTCGCCTGGGCGGCGATGCCGCGGCGCGCATCTCCGCCGACCTCGAGCCGTTCGTGGCTCGCGCCCGTGGATTCCTGCAGCGTGAGATGGATGCCGGACGGTTCCGGCGCTGCGACCCGGGCCTGCTGTTCGTCAGCGCGTACTCGGCCGTGCTCGGTGCGGCCACCGAGGTCGAGGTGCTTCGCGCTGTTGGCTTCGAACCTACGGCTCGCTCGACCGTGGTGCGCCGACGCGAACTGCTGTCATTCCTGCGCGCTGCGATCGTCGAGCCCTAACGCTCTGCGACCGGGCCGCGACCCACTCGTTGGGGCCTATGCCCGCCCGGCGCGCTCAAGTGCGAGACCCACGAGCTCGTCGATGAGCGCTCGATAGGTGAGGCCGCTGGCCTGCCACATCTGCGGATACATGGAGATGGGCGTGAAGCCGGGCATGGTGTTGAGTTCGTTGAGCAGCAAGCCTCGGCCGTGTTCCTCATAGAGGAAGTCGACCCGGGCCAGACCCTCCGCTCGGTACTCGCGGAAAACCCGCACAGCGAGGGTCCGAGCTTGTTCGGTGATGTCAGAGGGAAGGTCGGCCGGGATATGTAACTGCGCGACACCGTCGTTGTACTTGTCGTCGTAGTCGTAGAACTCGGCTCCGGGCACGATCTCGCCGGGTACTGAGGCGCGCGCTGAGGTCGTGTGGCCGAGCACCGCGACCTCGATCTCGCGTGCGACAACGCCCTCCTCGAGCACCAGCCATTCGTCGAACTCGAGGGCGCGATCGATGGCGATCTCGAGGGCATCGAGATCATTGGCCTTTGACACGCCGATGGACGAGCCCATGTTCGCCGGCTTCACGAAGATGGGGAACCCGAACTCTTCGACGGCGGAGGCGAGGACAGCCGCGCGCGCATCGCCGCTGACATCGCTGCGGTGCACACCCATCCACCGGGTCTGCGGGAAGCCGACGGCAGCGGCGAGGTGCTTGGCGGCCACCTTGTCCATGGCGAGGGCAGAACCGAGCACGCCCGATCCGACATAGGTGACGCCGGCGACCTCGAACAGGCCCTGCACGGTGCCGTCCTCACCGTTCGGGCCATGCAGCAGGGGCAGCACCACGACGCCCGGCTGGGTGAGCAACGCATACGGATCGACGACCGGACCTTCGACCAGGAGAGCATCGGGCAGGGCGTCGGGTCCGAGGGCGAGTGCCGCGAGAGCGGCGTCGGCACGATGCCAGGCTCCGTCATGGTCGATGCCAAGAGCGTCGATGGCGTAGCGATCCGGATCGATGGCAGCGAGCACATGCCGGGCGGTCACCCGGGAGACGTCGTGTTCGGCGGATCGCCCACCGAACAGCACGATGAGGGGGATGCGAGTCACGGCGACGACCGTAGTCCCCGATACGGTTGCCGAGGTGAGGTTCCGAGCCGCCGAGATCGCCGATGCCGTGGGCGGAACACTTGTTGGCGACGACGTCGACATCGAGGGTGCGGCCATTGATTCGCGGGCCCTTCGCACTGGCCAACTGTTCGTGCCGGTTCGAGGCGAGCGAGATGGCCATGACTTCATTGAGTCAGCGGTCTCTGCGGGGGCAACCGCAACGTTCACCGCCCGAAACCCGGTGGACGGGATCACTTCGATTCTGGTCGAGGATCCCGAGGCCGCGCTGAGCCGGCTCGGTGGTTTCGCCCGCACCCGACTCGGCGACCGAGTGGTGGGCATCACAGGTTCGGTGGGCAAGACCTCGACGAAGGATCTGGTCACCTCGGTACTGGCTCGCAATTTCATGGTGTCGGCCAGCGAGAAGAGTTTCAACAATGAACTCGGTGTGCCGCTCACGCTGGTGAACGCCGCCGATGACGCTGCGGTCACCGTGGTCGAGATGGGAGCGCGCGGAAGCGGTCACATCGCCGCGCTGTGTTCCATAGCGGTGCCCACCATCGGCGTGGTCACTGCGGTCGAGTTGGTGCACTCGGAGTTCATGGGTGGTCTCGACAACATCGCGCGCACCAAGGGCGAATTGATCGAGAGCCTTCCGGCCTCCGGAGTAGCGGTGCTCAACGCTGACGATGAACGGGTCTGGGCCATGCGATCACGTACCGGCGCCCGAAGCATCGGGTTCGGATTCGTCAACGGTGATCTCCGGGCCACGGCGCTATCACTCGATGAACAATTGCGGCCACGGTTCCGTCTGGATTCCGACTGGGGCCGCGCCGACGTGGTGCTGTCAGTTCGCGGTCGCCATCAGGTCAACAATGCACTCGCCGCTGCTGCGGTGGCCCTGGCCTGCGGTGTCGATCTCGACGACGTCGTTGCCGGGCTGGCAGTCGCCGAACTGTCTCCATGGCGGATGGAACTGCGCACCACTGGCGCGGGCGCCCGGGTGCTCAACGATGCGTACAACGCCGGACCGGCCTCGATGGAAGCAGCGCTCCGTTCGCTCGCCCAACTTCCCGCCACTCGCCATACCGCGGTGCTCGGTCTCATGGCGGAACTCGGCGAGGAGAGCGAATCAGAGCATCAGCGGATCGTTGAGGTGGCCGCTGCACTTGGTGTGCGCATCATCAGCTTCGGTGATGCGGAGTACGGGCGGTCAGGAACGGTTCTCGGTCATGCCGCCGATGTCGCGGAGGCCGTGGCGATGCTCGGCGAACTCACCGGAGACGATGCGGTGCTCGTGAAGGGGAGTCGTGTCGCCGGCCTCGAACGGGTGGCCGCAGCGCTATTCGACTGATCAGGCGAACTCGCCGGCATCGGGAACATCGTCGCGCTGGGAGCGCCATTCGTCGAGCAGCGATCGACGTTCTTCAGGTGGTCGGAGATCAGCGAACCAGGCAAGGAAGAGCGCAAACGCTGCTCCGAAGTAGATGACGGTGTTGATGGTGGTGAGTGAGATCACCCAACCGGCAATCAGGCCGCTCACCGGCACCGTGCCACCGAAACACATCATCCAGATCGCGCTGACCCGGCCGCGGATCGTGTGCGAGAGGCGCGATTGGAACACCGTCGACAGGGAGGTCACCGCTGCGAAGTAGAAGAACCCCAACATGAATGCCACCGGGAACGCCGGGAGTCCCGAGTCGAGTGACACGAAGGTCGCAAGACAGAGGCTGAACCCGACCAGGGCGAAACGGACCACAACGGCCAGATTGCGGCCGGACAGGAACGTGCCGATGGAGAGCGCACCGACCACAGCCCCGAAACCGAAAGTGGCGTAGAGGAATCCGTATTGGGTGCTCTTGGCAACGATGTGCAGATCCTGTTCGGCGATGGCGGGGAACACCACCACGAAGGGCATGCAGAACAGCGAAAACATGAACACGGTTCCAACTGCCCGGCGCACCACAGGTTCGTGCCGCACGAACCTGAATCCCTCGGCGATCTTCTGCAACGGCCCGATGTCATTGGTCTTCGGAAACACGGGAACGTTCACGAAGGTGATGCCGACCATGATGAACAGGTAGGTGGCGGCGTTGAGGACGAACACCCAAGATGCTCCGATGGCGACGTAGAGGAGAGCCCCGATCGCCGGCCCGACCACCCGCGAAACATTCATGCTCACGGAGTTGAGTGAGATGGCTCCGGCGAGATCCTTGGGTGGAACCAGCGATGGAGTGACCGAGAGGAACACCGGGCCCGAGAGCGCAGCACCAATGCCGACCGCGGCAACTGCGGCGAGCAGCGCGGGTTCGGAGAAACTTTCGGCTCGGGTGATCCACGCGATGGCAAGCGAACCGAGGAGTTGTTCGAATGACAACCAGAAGATGAGCTTCTTGCGACTGAACATGTCGGCGATGACACCGCCGAGGGTCGCGAACACCAATTGCGGAACAAGGTTGGCGAAGCCGATGAGGCTGACCAGCCACACACTGCGGGTTACCGAATAGACGTAGGCCGCGAGGATGACATTTTGCATCCAAGTGCCGATGCCCGAACCGAGCGCGCTGAGCCACATCGTGCGGAAGTTGCGATTGCGAAGTGCGGATCGAACTGCCGAAACCTCGACCGTGCGATCGCCGTCGAGGGCTGCTTCCTCGGCCTCCTCGAGCACGAATTGTTCCGGCTCGGGGTCGGATCCGTGCCGCGGATCGAGGGGGGCGTCGTCGGGGGGTGTCATCGCGCCACTTACGGTACGACCGTGACCGGCCTTCGGACGAACCGGTGCTAGCGCGCCACTACACGGGCGGTGGCCTCGGCGTGCACCGGCACTGGGTCGGATGCTCCCGGAAGTGCTTTGGCGAAGATGTGCTCCACGCGGCCCTCGAGCCTCACGGTGACCGATCGGTCCGGGTGGATGACGATCGTGGGTGCTGACGTCAGATGATTCAGGACCCCCTTGGCGAAGAGCACGGCGTAGACGGCACCCCGTACTCGCTCGGGATCGAGTCGGTATCCGTCGCCAGACCGGAACGCCTCCTCATCGAGGCCGACAGTGACTGCATCATTCGCTGCATCAGTGGCCGAGCTCAGCAACGATCGTTGTCCCACGCGGACGGCGGTGAGATCGACAGCGATAGCGCCGAGCACGAGCAGGATCATGAATGCCGCCGGCATGATCATGAGCACGCTGCCCCTCTCGCCGCTGGTTCGTTGGCAGCTTTCGGAGCGATTCAACATGCGGCCTCTCCATCCACGCCGTCGCGGAAGGGATCGACAACTTCCGTCTGTCGGGAGACCACGTCGAAGGCATGGCCGAACCCACCGATGTATGGGAGTAGCAACAACGGAACTTCGTGGTGAACGGTCACCATGGCAAGGGAACATCGTTGCCATCCGCGCCCTCCAATGGTTTCGATGTCGACGGTCGTTGAGAATGGCGAGCGGCCGTACCCGACGATGGCTGCCGCTGCGGCGCTGACCGCTCGGTCGCGTGCGTCGGACGCGGATGGCGATTCCACATACGCCCGAACTCCCTCCCGGGCAGCCGTGGTCGTGGCCAGTTGGGCATCGACGACTCCCCACGCATTGGCCACGAGCAACATGCCGACGATGAACATGAGGATGCCGAAGGGCAGTACCTCGATGCCCGCAACCTGACCTCGATCACCGGTGCCTCGGCGTGGTGCGGTTCGGTGGGGAGATGTGGTCATCGTGGTCGCTCCACCCGGACCCGCACGGTGCGACTGATCGGTTCGGGGCCGGCACCGCGAAGTGCGTCCCAGAGGAAACCCGGTGGTTGGGCATGCACCGTGAGAGTGATTGTGTCGGTCGACGACCCCGACCAATCGAGACTCACCCCGTCTCCGAAGCGGCCGAGATGACCTCGAACAGTTCGTTCGGCTTGCTGGCGGGCCAGGACCACCGAGGTGAAGTCGTCGTGCCCGACTCTTGCCCCGGCGACCTGGCGGGCGCCTTCGTACGCTGCATCGGTGACCGCCGATCGGGCGAAGAGCGCGAACAGCGACTGCACGGCGAACAGCAGCAGGGCGAGCAGGACGAGGAGCCCGGCAATCGATCCGATGAGCCCCCCGCCCCGATCGTCCACTTACTTGCCGATCTGCGTGATCTTGGTGTTGGTGGTGGTCTGTGTGGTCTTCCACATCTGGTTGAACCCCACCCACATCGCGGCCCCGAGGAAGGCCATGATCAGGATCGCGATCGCTGCAGAGATGACTCCTTCGCCCCGATCGCCAGTGAATCGCGAGCGCATGGCATTGCGGATGAAGGCCTGCAGTGTGCGGTTGGTGATGTGCATCGTTGCTCCTTGGTTCGGTTGTGTTGGGTGGTTACTGCAAGTGTGAAGAGGTCGTTCAGGAGGTCGTGAAGAGGCGAATGGCTTCGAGGAATGGCACGGCGAGGAACAGCACGCCCGGAATGAGCGTGGCCACGGTGACCGGAATCCAGACCTGCTGTGCGCGGCGCTCCAACTGCTCGATGAGTTCGCGGTGCACCTCTGATCGTGCCGAGCGAGCCTCCTCGGTGATGAGCGCTCCGAGATCAGTTGCTTCACGGTTGAGTGCGAGAACGCCGAGCAGTCGATCGAGTGCGGGCACACAGGCGAGATCGGCCCATTCCCGCAGGGCCCGAGATTCGTCGACGCCCTGTTGGAGCCTTCCGACAACGACGCTGAGGTCGACAGCGATTGCAGCATCGCTGCGGTTGGCGATCCGGGTCAGGGCCTGGCCGAGCGAGTACCCAGCCGAAAGCAGCATCCCGAGTTGCTCGCTCACCACTGGCAATTCAAGGAAGATCCGTCGTTTCCACTGCTCGGATCGGTGAGCGAGTTGCTGCTCGATGATGAGGAAGCCGACGAGCGATGCTGCCGTGCTGGCAAGTGCTACGACGAGGGCGGGAAGCCCCGCGACAACGGCGAGCATCAAGATGACAGCCCCGGCGGTGATGGAGCGAGCAACCTGACGACTCCGGAACTCAGCGGCACCCACGTTCGCGTGGACGCGCAGGAGTCGGTTGCCGAGCGGCTCGGCCACACCGAACATCGCGGCGACCCGATCTCCGTATCGCTCGCTGGTAGGGGAGAACCATGAACGTAGGAAGCGGAGCAATTGGCGCGCGTCGCTGCCGATACTGGTGTCGGAGTTCGTCGCCGATGTTGTGCCCGTGCGACCAGCGGCAGCGCCGGCGATGTGGGGACGCAGACGGTTCGAGAGTGAGGGGCGCCGGAACCAGCGGAGCTCCCCGAGGATGAGCGCGGCGCCGCTCCAGACCAGCAGGAGGAAGGGGACAATGATCCGGATCATGTGCGGAACACCCGTTCCTCAGTTGGAAGCCGCAGCATGCGCCCGGCCCAGATCCAACAGCCAGCAGTGACTGCGATCGCCACAAGGACCGCCGATTGGCCAATGGGGGTCTGATAGGCGGAGCGGCCTGTGCCAACAGCAAGACCGGCTGCAGCCATACCGAGTGGTACGAGCAGGACGAACCTGCGGGCGAATCGGACCCCGGCCTGACGCGCCCGCGCCTCGCGGCGATGGCGAGTGTCGATCCGTCGATCCTCAGCGAGAGCGATGAGCCGTCGATCGAGATCCGTCCCGCCGAGTTCGGCGGCGATGAGAAGTGTCTCGCACACGCTGTCGCAGGTGGGATCAGCCAGCGCCGAGCGCAGAACCGTGAGCATCCGTTCGAGGTCAGTGTTGAGCATCCACTCCCGCGATGCGTCGGCGAATGCAGGCTTGAGTTGGATAGGGGCAGACGCACCGATCTCGAGAAGCGCCTGCGGGATCGACCGACCTGCGGCGGCCGTGAGCACTCGAAGCTCATCGATCATCCGGGGCCAGGATTCCTGGGCTGCCGCAAGCTGCTGCTGGCGACGCTGGCGCGCCGCGGAGATTGGGAACGTGGCCGCGAACACCCCTCCGGCGATGGCGGGGAGCAATGATCCGAAGATGGTCAGGCAAAGTGCTGAGCCGAACGCGAACGAGCAGACTGTCGACAGCAACAAATGTTGCGTCGAACGCTGATCGAGGAGTCGGCGGATGCGCTCAACGGTTGGTAGTCGCCATGGGGGCGCCGGGACCGGTTCGCCCGAGTCGCCGCGGCGTGGAAACACGATCAGCGCAACCCCGGCCGCAGTGATGAGTGCAGAGGTGATTGCGATCATCGGACGACCTCCGTCGAGCACCGCAGGAGGTCCGGCAGGTCGATCCCCTGTGAGGCGAGCAGGTGAGAAAGTCGGGCTGGTACAGCGCCGGTCCATCGGAGCGAATTCTCCGATGACGTCCGGAACAGTTCGGTGACTGTGAACGCCGCGCTGTCTGGCCCCGTGGTGAGTTCTTCGACCGCCAGGATCTCGCGAACTCTTGGGCCCGAGGACGTGCGTTCGCTGAAGACCACGAGGTCGATGCACTCCGACACCAGGGTCGTGAGAGCGGAATGCGGGAGATTGCGGGCGGAGTCCGAAAGTTCGGCGAGGAAGCGGAGTCGGGAGAGCGCGCCGCGGGCATTCGCTGCATGCACCGTGGTGAACCCGGTGACCCCGGATGAGAGCGTGAGCAGGAGTGGAAGGGCTTCTCGGTCGCGAACTTCGCCGACCACGGCTACGTCGGGTGCCATGCGCAGGAAGCCGCTCACCAGACGCCGGAGGTCGATACCCGGACGATCGGATCGTGCAGCCCGGGTCTGCATGCTCGCGACGTTGGCCAGTGGGGCATCGATCTCGAACACCTCTTCTGCAGTGACCACACGGAGGGATGGGTCGAGCTCGCCGAGGCAGCAGGACAGCAGTGTGGTCTTCCCGGATCCGGGAGCACCGGCGAATACAACCGATGCTCCGCCGCGTACTGCTGCGGCGAGGCAGCGCGCAGCGGCAGGAGAGAGTGTTCCGCCGGAGACCAATTGCTGAAGCCGGGTGAACGGAACGCCGGTGAAGCGTCGGATATTGACCATGCAGTGCCCGCCCCGAGCGATGTCGCCGTGCACAATGTGGAGGCGTGATCCATCGTCGAGCTGCGCGTCCTGGAGTCCCTCGGTGGGGTCGAGCTTGCGGTGACTCCCTGATGAATCGTCGAGCAGTTTGGTAAGCGTGCGCAGCACATGGTCGTCATCGTGGAACGTCTCATGGTGGTAGCCACTCGCTCCGCGGTGGCGCTTGACGAAGATGTCCGAGGGAGTGTTGATCTCGATCTCCCAGACATCGGGATCGAGCAGGAGCTCGGTGAGCGGCCCGTACTCGGCCAGATTGCGCCAAGCCCGACGGGCGACCGCGTCGGGATCGGCGATTGGTGTCGGGCGCACACCGAGGGCCGCCTCCGACTGCCATGTTTCTATTGCGTCATCGATAAGGGTGCGGAGCGCGTGACGGCCATCGTCGGTTGCCATATCCACCGCGATGGTTCGTGCGTCGCGCTGGACGGTGCGCTCGATCTCGATAAGTGGTTTCGATGTCGTCATGATGCGATTCCCAATGAACCCGGAGCGATCGGAATGGGGTCGGAGGTGGCGGGGGTGGGCCACTCCGACCCGAGAACCGAGTCCACGATCGATCGGAGCGAATTGACGAAGAGCTCCGGGAGAGGGCGGGCATCGAGCAGCATGCTGTCGAGACCCTTCGGGAAATCCAGGAATGCCGTCGGCGGAGGATTATGAGAAGGCTGCAACTCCCGGAGTAATTGCTCGATTGCGCGCCTGGTTTCCCCGGTTCCGAGCGCTCTGCGCCCGCCTCCGAGCATCACGATCCGGATCCGGCCGGCACCGACACCGAGTTCGATCAGATCGCTGATGATCCGGACGAGCCGACTTACGCCAACGAGGTCCGGTCTGCCGGTGACGAGAATCGCATCGGCGGATCGGGTGATGATCCGACTCAGCGAATTTCTGTCTCCGATGTCGAATGATCCGGTCTCAGATTCACCCTCGAAGTCCGGGTCGATGTCGGCGATGAGGAGTTGGCAGGTTCGACGTAACGAGACGACTGAGGCTCCGACGGCATGCGTGCCGAGCGATGTCCAGTCTCGATGACGACGCAGACCGGGCACGAGGAAGAAGTGATGGTGCGGACATGGGTGGAGGAAGCTCACGAGATCCTCCGGTGCAGGCGTTGCCAGGCGGTGGGCCTCGACCAACTGCTGCAGCGACGGTGTGAGGTTGGTGCTGCCGAGCATGAGAGCGAGTGAGCCGTCGAGGGCTGCATCGACCAGCGTGACGGCGAGCGTGGCGCTGAATCCTTGTGCGAGAGCGGCAGCAGCTGTGGAGGTACCGGTCCCGCCGGCGCCGACAACAGCGACGAGCGGAGCGAGCGGTGCAGTTGGCGCGTCGATGGTGTCAGTGGTCAGGACTTCGGTCGGGCGATGAAGATCATGACGGTCAGTCGGCTCAGCCCAGCAGCGGAGCGCGTGCAGGAGGTCCTCGGGGCCGAAGGGGTCGGTGATCGTTCCGCTACCGCCAAGTGATTCCCAGTCGTGCCGGGCAATGCCCTTGGTGATGACGATCGTGGCGCAGCCGGTCTCGCGGGCGAGCATGAGGAGATCACGATCGAGTCCGATCATGGACTCGTCGATGATCGCCGCCGAGAATCGCTGGATCGAGCCGATACGAGCCCGCAACTCCTCGAGCGAAATGCAGCGGATGACCTCAACGCCGAGCGATCCTTCGTTCGACCATGCTGTGAGACGAGTGATCCAGTCGGTGCGTGGGGGAGCGACCGTCACGAGCGAGAAGGTGGCCGCTCTCATTGCAGGCCCCATGGGAGGCCAGTGGTTTCGGCGCCTGAGGGAATAGCGCCGGGACTCATCACCAGTGTTCGCCCGCTTTCGGGTGCATTCGAACCGGTCGTGCGAACCAACGTGAGTGCGGCGACCTGCGCCGCGTGTGCGACATCGAGCACCTTGTCCGTATCGGCGAAGCTCGCGGTGACAACCAACCTGCCGGCACCGGCCACCGAGGAGGAGTCGGTCGTTGTGACCTGGGTGAGACGCACGGATCTTGCGAGAAGCGCGGTGTGCGCATCCAGTCCTGATCCGAAGGTGGCGAGCACGTCCACGGTGTCACCTGCCCGCAACTCCCCATCGATCGCATGTTCACGATCGATGGGAAAGGAGAAGCCCACGCCGCTGCTGGGGGCGGCGGACACGCGGACGGCGCTGCGCTGGAGCAGTTCGCCCGCTCCGATTGGTGCGAGTGTGACGGAGTGCAGCAATTCGTCGGGGTCGCTGAATCCATGGTCGAAGAGCTCATTGGAGATGGCAACGGTGCGGATCTCGATATCCGCTGAGCTGAGTTGCGTGCCCGGAGCGATGACCCTCCGGGCGACGACGACGGTGTGGTTCGCAGTGCCGTGGTCGGTACTCGCAGCGACGAAGGCGAGGCACGCAGCCAGTGCGATGAGGACTCCCCCCACGACCGCGCGGTGTCGGGGGATGAGGCCCGCTGTGGGCCGGGGGACCGTTCGCTGGGCATTGGTCGGGTTCTTCCCGGCGTTCAATCGGGGGATCGCCAGCTGCATCGTCGCCTGCCTCCATCGGGTGAGTGGGGAGCGCAACGTAGGGATGGCGAATGGTTTCCGGAAGAGGCCATTGGGCCCATTCCCTTCTTCGATCTCGTCCGTACCCTTCGGGCATGGACGATCAACGGCCCAGTACCGCGCCTGCTGTGCAGACCGTTGCGTGGATGAGCACCGGTGAGGCGGCAGACATCCTCGGTCTTCGCACCCGCACCCTCTACCGACTCATTGATGAAGGACAGCTCCCTGCCTATCGATTCGGCCGCGTCATCCGCCTCAAACGACATGAGGTCGACGCGTTCGTCGAAAGTTGCCGGATCACGCCGGGATCACTTGAACATCTGTATCCCGATGGCAGTGACCTTCAGGTCAGGCGCGAGCCGATCACCTCGTCGACTCCGGCCAGCGACACGTAGCGAACTCCTGTTGGGCTCGCCACAACCGCGAGGTCGGTGCTGAGTGATCGGAGCTCTCCGCTGGTCATGAGCGAGCCGGACCACATGGTGACCTGCTCGCCGGGGTCGACGAAGGACTCGATGATCAGCCGGGTGGATGCCTCAGTTGCCGCGAGAGATGAGGGTTCGCCGAGCACGGGTGTAGCGGGCGACTCTTGGTTTGGAGCCGGGCTCTGCGGTATCCGATCGCCGAACGACCGAAGTCGTTCGGTGGAGTCGAGACCGAGAATCGACCGGAGGCGAACCCCGATCAGTCGATCGCCCGATGTGGCGAGGACTGTCCATGTGTCGGTGACGGCGACCACCCTGCCCCGGTGTCGCCGGCCACTCGAGAGTGTTGCCAGTACCTCGCATCGGCGGTCCATGAAGTCGGCCAGAACCCCTTCCAATGAAGCGTCCTCACACCCGTGCTGGTTCCAGGCAGTGACGCGTCGTCGCCGACGCGCCGCCTCTGCGACTCGGGCGTCGGCCGCCCACTCCTGGAAGCCCGGTTCGCCGAAGTGGTCCATGATTCGCTCCCTGTCGTCGTTCATTGGCCGGTCTGTGTGGTTCCGGAGGTGCACTCGGTTCCGACGTCATGGTGCCCGCACTCGGGTCCTCTGGGTCAGGGCCGTATGGCCCGCCTCTAGGCTGTGGGCAACATGTCGAGCTCAACCGTCACCGTCCATGTCCCCGGCAACCACCTGATGCCCGGTCTGCTGGGTTCCCGAGACGAACTACTGCGTCTCGTCGAGGACTCGTTCCCCGAGGTCATCGTGCATGTGCGGGGCAACGAGATCACCGCATCGGGAGCCAAGGCCGAGCAGGTCGGGCGGCTGTTCGAAGAGCTCGTGGTGCTGCTCCAGCAGGGTCAGGTGCTCGAACCTGTGGCCGTGCGCCGCAGTATCGACATGGTGAAGGCCGATGAACGACCTTCGGAGATTCTCACCACTGATGTGCTGCGCAGTTCTCGTGGTCGCATGGTGCGCCCCAAGACCAGTGGCCAGAAGCGTTACATCGAAGCCATCTCCCACAACATCGTCACCTTCGGTGTCGGCCCTGCCGGTACGGGCAAGAGTTGGCTGGCGGTCGCCATGGCGGTGCAGGCCCTGCAGAACAAACAGGTCGACCGGATCATCCTCACCCGTCCCGCGGTCGAGGCGGGCGAACGACTCGGTTTCCTCCCCGGCGACATGATGGCCAAGGTCGATCCCTATCTACGTCCGCTGTACGACGCGCTCTACGACATGCTCGAAGCAGAAGGTGCACAGCGCATGCTTGAGCGCGGCACTGTCGAGGTCGCACCACTTGCGTTCATGCGCGGCCGTACCCTCAACAATTCGTTCATCATCCTTGACGAGGCGCAGAACACCACGCCCGAGCAGATGAAGATGTTTCTCACCCGCATCGGCTTCGGTTCAAAAGTTGTCGTCACTGGCGACACCACGCAGGTCGACATCCAGGGTGGTCGTAGCGGACTACTCGGTCTCGAACCGATACTCAGTCATATCGATGGCCTGGCATGGGTGAAACTCACAGCCGCCGATGTGGTTCGTCATCGCATCGTGCAGGACATCGTCACTGCCTATGAAGCGGCGGCTGGTCTCTCGTGACCGAACCTCCCCGCAGTCATCGCGCCCGCCGTCACGGCCCCTCCGATGGTGAGGTCACGGTCTTCGTGTCCGATGAGCAGCGGCATGTCGAGATCGACCTCGATCGATGGCAGCGACTCGCGCTTGCGGTGCTTGCCGATGAAGGTGTGCAGGGTGAATGCGAACTCTCGGTCATGTTCGTCGACGAAGCCACGATCACCGATCTGAACACGCGGTTCATGGATTCCGATGGGCCCACCGATGTTCTGTCGTTCCCCATCGACGGCGATGGCGACCCACCGGGCCGCTGGCCCGACGCCGGCGGCCCTGGTCCTGATCGCACCGACGACATCGAGGATGAACTGCCACTGTTGCTCGGCGACGTGGTGGTTTGTCCATCAGTGGCCGATCGCAATGCCCCGACCCACGCCGGTTCGTTCGATGACGAAGTTGCGCTGCTGGTGGTCCACGGGATTCTGCACCTGCTCGGGATGGATCACGCCGATGACGCCGGACAAGCTGCGATGCAGGGTCGCGAACGCGAACTGTTGGCTGCGCATCACGGCTCGCTCGCTGCGGACCCATGGGCGGCACTTGCTCGCGAACAGACAGATGAGAGTTGACTGACATGACGTCGATCACCTCGTTCTTCGGGAGCTCGGAGTTCGTGGTCGCCGTGGTCGTGACATTGCTCGTTGCGGTGTCGGCGTATCTGTCGATCGCCGAGACCGCACTGCTGCGAATTACCCGTTCGCGGGCGCAATCCATGATCGACGATGGTCGTTGGGGGAGTCGTCATCTCCTGCAACTTGCCTCGCACCCCGACCGTTTCATGAATCCACTCAAGTTGATCGTGTTGTCACTCCTTCTCACTGAAGCAGCGGTCATCGGCGCAGTGTTCGAGCATCACCATGGCGTCAAGGGGTTCGTGGTCTCGGGCGTTGTCAACGTGTTCGTGGTCTATGTCCTTGCTGACGCCGCTCCGCGGCTCTGGGCACTCGAGCACCTCGAGCGGGCCGCGCAGCTGACGGCCTCTCCGGTCTTTCGCCTCGTGAGTTTCTGGCCGGTGCGATTGCTCTCAGCTGCTTCCATTGGCGTCGCGAATGTGCTTCTGCCGGGTCGGGCGTCGAAGGAGAGCCAGTACGTCTCAGAAGACGAGATCCTCGCTCTGGCTGATGCTGCGGTCGAGGAGGACGTGATCCAGGAGGAGGAACGCGTCCTCATCGAACAGATCATCGAGTTCGGAGACACGATCTGCAGGGAGATCATGGCTCCGCGTCCCGACATGATCACCGTCGATGCCGATGTCAGTGTGTCCGATGCGCTGGAGGTGGCGCTGGGTGCTGGACGAAGTCGCGTCCCCGTATGTGGCGAGGGGATCGATGACATCATCGGCGTTGCGTATGCGAAGGACCTCATGCGTGCCGAACGAAGTGGTCGGGGAGACGAGGTCATCACTCGGGGGATGCGGCGTGCACATTTCGTGCCCGAGACAAAGCGCATTGCTGAACTGTTGCCGGAGATGCAGGCACGGAAGTTCCATCTCGCGGTCGTCATTGACGAGTACGGCGGCACCGCAGGCATCGTCACCCTCGAGGATGTACTCGAGGAACTTGTGGGCGAGATCGTCGACGAGTTCGACCGTGAGGACCCGATGGTGGTCCACCTGCCCGGAGGAGCGCTGCGCGTGAACGCGCGCATGCCGCTGGACGAGGTGGTCGAACTCCTGGGCTCTGAACTGCCAGAGGGTGATTGGGACACGATCGGTGGCCTGATGTTCCACCTGCTGGGTCGCGTTCCCGTCTCCGGCGAGAGCGCGGACTGTGACGGACACCGGCTTCGCGCCGAGAATGTCGTTGGCCGACGTATCGGCGCAGTGCACATCGAACCTATCGATGATCCAGAACAGGCACAGGAGAGCTCGACATGAGATCCGGATTCGTCTCCATCGTGGGACGACCGAATGTGGGCAAGTCGACGCTGCTCAACCAGATTCTCGGTACCAAGGTGGCGATCACCTCGGACAAGCCGCAGACCACCCGATCGCAGATCCGGGGCGTGCTTAATCGTCCCGACGTGCAGGTTGTCTTCGTTGACACGCCGGGCATTCATCGTCCGCGCACGTTGCTCGGTGAACGTCTCAATGCCACTGCTGCCGATGCTGCGAACGGCGTCGATGTCGTGTGCATGGTGGTCGATGCCACCGGACCGATCGGTCCCGGAGATCGTTTCGTGGCGGGGCAGATGCCTGCTGATGCGATCGTCATCGTCAACAAGACCGACATCGCGTCTGCCGAACAGGTCATCGCCCAGTTGGCCCGGGCCGCCGATCAACTCGATCGTTCGGCGTACTTTCCGGTCTCGGCAATGACCGGCAAGGGGATCGACGCTCTGCTCGACGAGATCATCTCCCGTCTCCCCGAAGGACCAGCGTGGTACCCCGATGACACTGTCACTGATGTCCCCGAGGCATTCTGGGTCGCTGAGCTGGTACGCGAGCAACTGCTGGCGGTCACGCATGATGAGCTTCCGCATTCCATCGCCACCCGGGTGGTCGAATGGGAATGGCCACGAGTCCGCGTCGAGATCTTGGTCGAGCGTGATTCGCAGAAGGGCATCGTGATCGGTCGCAAGGGTTCGGTGCTCAAGCAGGTCGGTATCAACGTGCGCGAGCAGTTACCTCCGGGTGCCTTCGTGGAACTCTTCGTGAAGGTCGACAAGGATTGGCAGCGTCAGGCCAACGCGCTCGACCGCCTGGGATTCTGAGCGCCGAGGGCGACTACTGCGAGGCGGGTCCGGGGGGCGGGTTCGTCGGAAGTAGAAGGGGCTCCCGGGGTGCCTGGGTGAAGTCGAACGATTCGGCGAGGTCTCCGAGAATCGCGACGTTCTCCCGGACGGTCGGACGCGAGTCCGGACGACCATCGGTGGCGGGGTCGAGTCGCTGACCGCCGAGGAACACATCCTCGATGAACTTCAGATACGCATCGTGACTCAGGATCTGATGATCGATGAAACCCCGTTTGGCATAGGGCGAGATCACGAGTCCCGGAACACGGAGGCCGTAACCGTCCTGATCGACCCGCGGGGGCACCACGTGGTCATAGAAGCCTCCCCAGTCATCCCAGGACAGGAAGATCGCCGTCGTATCCCAGTCGGGACCCTTCATGATCGTGTTGATGATCGCGGTCACGTACGCCTGTCCGCCGGTGATCGAGGCCGGAGGGTGTTCCGAATGAGCCTGATCGGGGATGACCCAGGACACGGACGGAAGCGTTCCGGCCTTCGCCTGCGTGAGGAAGTTGGTGTGGGGCTGGACGTTGCCAACCTGATTGTTGTCTCGGACCGTCCAGAAGTACGGGAGGGGATTCCAGATGCCGGGGGTGCGGTGATTCTGCCTGTGGGGCAGGCAGTCGGCTGCGTCGTCGCGACAGTCGGGTTCGTCCCCCTCCGCGACGTAGTACCCCCATGACACCTTGTTCTTCTGCAGCAGATAGGTGATGTCAGTCCATGCGGCATTCGGGTCAGGAGCTTTGGGGGTGTTTCCTCTGATCCAGCCGGTGAGCAGCCCGGAGTTGCCGATACTCGTGGCATTGCCGAGTTCGGAGACGCAACTGTTCGGGTCGCGCCGGATCGAACACTTCGCGGACCAACCCGAGACCATGGCGAGATGCTGGGGGAGGCTCCAGCTGGAGACTGATTCGAACATGTTGTCCTGCAGTACGAAGTTCTCGGCGTACTTCCAGTAGTTCGGGATTTCACGGGCATCGTGCCAGCCCATGACATCGGTGGCGTCGAATCGGTCGCAAGGGAGTCGCCCGGGCTTTGCGCAGTTGGCGAACGCGGTGTTCGCCTGGTTCATGAAACCGTTCATCCGACCACCGTTGATGTCGTAGACCGTGTCGAGGGGGCCGTGGGGTCCGCTGGTCTCGAAGATCTTCGAACTGTGGAATGGCTTCACGCACCTGCCGGTCTTCGCGTCTGGGGAGCACACAGTCGGAACTCCGTCGACCATCGGTATTCCATTAGCTCCCGGGTAGGTGCCGAAGTAGGTGTCGAACGAGCGGTTCTCCTGCATGATGATGACGATGTGTTCGATCTTGTCGAGTCCATCGTGGCTCGAAACCATCGGCAGAGCGATCGCCGTTACGGCTTTCGAGGGTTCGGAGTTGGTGCTCTGGCCGATGGCGTTCGACGCTCGCACGACGAAGGTGTAGGAGCGACCATTGGTGAGTCCGCGAACCGTGCATGAACGCGCTGTCGAAGTGGTGCAGCTCTTCGCTGGGTCCTGCAGTGAGCTCACCCTGTACAGAGTGACCGGACTTCCACCGTCATCGACTGGGGCCGACCACGCGACCACGACGGATCCGTCTCCTGACGAACCTCGCACGCTCCGCGGTGGACTGGGACGGGAGTTCCGGGCGACCGATGGACTGGCGGACTCGCTGCGTGAGTTCGCCTGTGCGTCATCGACCGGCAGTAGCCCCGACAGGGCTCCGAACATGATCGTTGCGGTGACCGCCACGATCATGATGCGTTGCAGGTGGGGCCGATGGTCTGACATGGCCAAGCAATGTAGATCGGCTCGATGCAACGGGTGGGTTGATTCCGCACAAGCGGCGTGTCAGCGCAGAGAACGCAGGAATTCCTCGGCCTCGCTGCGAACCTTCGTGCGCGGCATGGGGGGAAGCGCATTGATGACGTCCCACCGATAACGCGCGTTCGTCGCCATTCGCGGATCGAATACGGCGATGACGCCACGGTCGGTTGTGGTGCGAATGAGGCGCCCTGCTCCCTGTGCCAGCAGTGTGGTTGCTCTTGGGAGGTCCACCAATCGGAATGCGTCAGCGCGCGCCCGCTCGCGGCGTGCCTGCAGCAACGGGTCGTCTGGGCGGGGGAACGGCAATCGGTCGATTGTGACGAGGCTCAGCGTTGCTCCGGGCACATCAACCCCCTGCCAGAACCCCATCGTGGCGAACAGGCAGGTTTCGGGCTCTGCGGTGAATCGTTCGATGAGTAACTGCTTCGGGAGTTCGTCCTGGGCGAGGATCGGAACCTCGAGTCGGTCCCGAAGCGCTTCGACTGCGGCGCTGAGCGCCCGATAGGACGTGAACAGCGCCATGGTGCGCCCACCGGCAGCTTCGATGAGCGCAGCCAACTCGTCGTGCATCGCCGGGTCGAAGGCTTCGCTGCGGGGGTCGGGCATATGGGCGGCGCAGTAGAGCAGTGACTGATTCGGATAATCGAATGGACTTTCGACGGTGAGTCGTTCGAATGCATCGGGTTCGAGGCCGAGTTGATCGGGCAGCGCTGCGGGAAGAGTGGCACTGGTGAGCACAGCGGTTGCGGTCGGCCACATGACATCGGCGAGCAGGCCACCGACGTCGATCGGTGCGACGCGTAGAACGGGGTTTTCCTCGGTTCCCTCGATCCAAGCAACTTCACCGGAACGGACCTCGGAGATCCTGTCGATGTCGTCAATGAGCGAGGTGGTCGCCTTGATGGCGCGCAGTTTGCGCGCACCGACATCGCCGGTGCTGTCATCGGGTATGGCCCGGAGCGCGGCCATCGCCGGTTCGAGCCTGTTGCGAGCGAGGCTGAGCACACGGGCCGCGTCGCCATCGACAGCACCGCGCAGCCGACGCCCGCGTTCATCGGCGATGGCGGCTCGCCACTGGGATCCGAGATCGTCAATGCCGGTGACGATGGAGGGGTCGGCGAGGATCGAACCGATGGTGCGGGCCAGCGCAGTGAAGCGCCCGCCGGTGAGATCGACCCCAGAGGTGGCGGCGATGGTGTCCTCGAGTTGATGCGCCTCATCGATCACCACGATCTCGTGCTCGGGAAGAAGCGCCCCGCCGGTGGCGAGGTGCATCCCGTACAGATGGGTGTTCACGATGATGACGTCAGCTTCCATTGCGGCAGCCCGGGCTCGCTCGGCGAAGCATTCATCGCCTTTCGGGCATCGGGTGGCGCCGGGGCATTCGCGAGGGCCAACGCTCACCGCAGCCCAGGCCCGATGTGACGGTTCGACGCTGAGTTCGGCGCGATCTCCGGTTTCTGTGCCGGCCGCCCAGCGAGCGATGGCTGCGATTTCCTCGGTGGGAGGTCGAGGACCGGTATCGAGATCGAGACGGTCTTCGCCGTCGTCGAGTTCATGGATCCGTTGCATGCAGACGTAATTCGAGCGGCCCTTGAGCACGGCGAACTCGATCGGCCGGTCGAGATGCTCGACCAGATGAGGCAGGTCCTTGTTGGCCAGCTGATCCTGGAGGGTCTTGGTGGCAGTAGCCACCACGGTGCGGCGGCCGGAGACGATCGCTGGAACGAGGTAGGCGAACGTCTTTCCCGTGCCGGTGCCCGCTTCGACGACGAGATGCCTCCCGTCGGAGATCGCCCTGGCGACGGCCTGTGCCATCTCGATCTGTCCGCTTCGCGCTTCACCCGTGGGGAGTGTCGCGGTGATCGCTTCGAGAGCGGCTGTTGTGTTTGCGACGAGCCGATCGGAGGATGCCATGGGAAAGACGATGGTACCGGCGGTGTCCGATGACGGCGGTAACCTCAGCCGGTGGACGTCCCCGGCATTGATCCGACCAGAATCCCCGTGCATATCGCCGCGGTCATGGATGGGAACGGTCGTTGGGCACAGCGGCGTGGCCTCAAGCGCACCGAGGGACATGCCGCTGGTGAGGAAGCGTTGATGGACGCGGTGGATGGGGCCCTTGATCTGGGTGCCAAGTGGCTCACCGTCTACGCATTCTCCACGGAGAACTGGCGTCGACCTGTCGACGAAGTGCGCTATCTCATGGGTTTCAACGAGTCGCTGCTGATGCGCCGACGCGATGAACTCAACGAGAAGGGCGTGCGCATCCGGTTCATCGGCCGTCGTGATTGGCGGGTCCCGAAACGACTGCTCCGGCGAATCGACGAGTCCGTCGAACTCACGCAGGGGAATCGCACGCTCACCCTCACGATCGCGTTCAATTACGGCGGCAAGGCCGAGCTCGTCGACGCCGTTCGTCAGATCGTGCGTGAGGGCATCCCGGCCGACAAGATCGACGAGAAGACCATCGCCAAGCGTCTGTACGCACCCGACATGCCTGACCCCGAACTCCTGGTGCGCACCTCCGGTGAGTACCGCCTGTCGAACTACCTCATGTGGGAGGCGGCCTACAGCGAGCTCGTCTTCACCGATGTCTTGTGGCCCGATTTCCGACGCGAGCACCTCTTCGATGCGGTTCGTGAGTATCAGGCACGTGATCGTCGATTCGGCGGTCTGAGCGACGAATGATTCTCCGTGGCGATCGACCGATCCGGGCGGCCTTCGTCGTCATGAGTAGGTCCGTCATGAGAAGGTCCGTCGTGAGTGGGTTCGTCGTGAGTGGGTCGTCGTCATGAGTAAAGGAACGATCCATCGCGACGAAGGCATCGTGCTGCGCACTTACAAGTTGGGTGAGGCCGATCGCATCATCGTGTTCCTCACCCGCCGTCGGGGCAAAGTGCGAGCCGTGGCGAAAGGGGTCCGCAAAACCCGATCTAAGTTCGGGTCACGGCTCGAACCGATGAGTCATGTTGCCTTGCAGCTCTACGAGGGACGTGAGCTCGACCTGGTGACTCAGGTGGACAGCATCGATCATTTCCGGGGGTTGCGTGATGACCTGGATCAGATCGCGCGGGCTTCGGCGATGCTCGAGACCGCCGACCAACTCGCGCAGGAAGGGGCGGCGAACCCCCGGCTCTACGAGATGCTGCTCGGAGCGTTGCGCACTCTCGACCTCTCGCATTCGCCGCTCGTGGTGCCGGCGTTCTTCTGGAAGGTGCTGGCTCTCGAGGGGTACCGACCTGAAGTCGATCATTGTGTGATGTGCGGTGAGGGCGGACCGACCGACGCATTGGTGGCACTCGTGGCGTTCGATCTCGAGAGCGGTGGGCTCCTGTGTCACGGCTGCCGTCGCGGAACAGCGGTATCGGCCGAAGCTGTGGAGTTGCTGCAGCAGATCTTGGGTGGACGACTCAACGAAGCGCTTTCTGCTCCACCATCGCCGGCGAGTCGTGAGGTCGATCATCTCGCCACCCGGGCCGTCGAACATCACCTCGAACGACGCCTCCGATCGGTCACGGTGCTTGATCGCTGAAGTGATTCCTTCTCGGGGTCGAAAGGGCCGGGAAAATAGGGCGAATAGCCTTGCATATCGAACAGGTGTTCGATAGAATCAGGACATGGATCGCTATCGATTCACCGCCGACAACTCGCAGTTCTCCAAGCTTGCCGAGGCAATCGCTGAGGTCGTGATCCCGGTCGATGGCGCTTGTCTGGTTGAGGCACGGGCGCTGCTCGATGCACTTGCCGCTCGCGTCGCCCGTGCCGAAGCTGAATTCGCGGCGGCAGGGCTTCCCGAACTGGATGGCACCGGCTCGATAGCTGCATGGCTTCGCCATCATGTCGGCCTCACCGAACCCGAGTCACGGCGGGCGGGTCTGCGGGCCGAGCGGCTCGCCGCATGGCGGGGTTTCGCCGATGCATGGGAGCACGGTGTGCTCACCGGCGCACAGGTCGATCTCGCCGTGGCACTCATCCCCACACACCACGTCGATCGCTTTTCGCGCACTGATGCCGATACCGCCCGAGCGTTGCGGCAACTCAACCCGCAGCAGACCCGCATCGTTCTGCGGCATTGGGTGCAGCGGGCTGATGCGGCTGCCGATGTCGAAGCGGCGATACTGGCGGCCGAGTCAGGTGCCGGCGAGGCAGAGCCCGCTCCACCAGATCGCTCGCTGTTCTGTTCTCGTACTCTCGATGACGTCGCGATCATCGATGGTCGTCTGCATCCTGATGGCGCCGCTGTCGTCGAGGCAGCGCTGCGGGTGGCTGAACGCCCCGACGAACCCGAAGAGTCACGCTCCGCGGCTGCTCGGCGCGCCGACGCGCTCATCTCCATCTGCGGCTTCTACCTCGACAATCACGCCGGGGTCGACGAACTGGGCCGCCAGCGACCCCATCTCACCGTGGTGGTCGACCTACCCCAACTCTTCGCCTCCACTCTGCGATCGTCGGGCGTTCGATCCGATGCCGACCTCGAACGTTTCCTGCGCACGCATCGGGTCGCTCCCGGCGATCGAGCTCAGTTCATCGAAGCGTTCGCCCGTTTGTTCTCCGGCCCCGGGTTCTCCGGCACCGGGTTCTCCGGCCCATCGCGTGCAGGTGTGGGTACTGGCACCGAAGCTTCAGACTCAAGATTGCCCGGAGTTCCGATGGCGAACGGTTCGTTCTCCGGAGCTCCGATGCTCAATGGTGGACGCACCCTCGACGGTCGGCCCATCAGTGCACTCGCGCTTTCGGCGCTCACCTGCGACAGCATCCTCGAGCGTCTCCTCGTGGCCGATCAACGGGTCATCGATCACGGTCGTTCCGTGCGGGAGTTCTCCTCCTCGCAGCGACGGGCCGTATTCGCTCGCGACATGGGCTGTCGGTTTCCCGGCTGTTCGCTCGGTCCGCGTCACTGTCAGGTTCATCACATCGAGCCATGGCAGACCGGTGGGCGAACCGATCTCAGCAATGCCGTCGCCTTGTGCTCGTTCCATCATCACGCGGTGCACCGACCGCAATGGCGGGCTTCGCTCGGCTCCCGTGGCGAGTTCATCGTCCACCGGGCCGATGGTTCAACGCTCCAAGGCCGTGGATTCAGCGGCTCGCCAATGTTGGCTCCGGTCGCATCCGCGCTGCCCGTCCAACTGATTTCCGCCATACGCGAGAACATCGATGAACCGACGGAAGATGCCGACGTCGAGTCCTGGTCCGAGATTGACGAACTCGTTCGACTCGCCCGAGAGCGCGCCCACGGACTCGTGACAGCGGCCTGAACTCGCCAGCCCAACCGCGCTCGTCGTGGCGGCTCGAACGAGCGATCACTGCTTGATCACTGCTTGATCACTGCTTGATCTCGCGATCACGGCCGGAGCGACGTCAGGCGGCAGCCGGTTTCTGGTCGCCTGTTGGCTGGTACCGTCAGGCGGTTGAACGTTCCAGAGGGGGAAATATGACTGCATCGAGAGCACTGCCGCTCGAGGGGATTCGAGTACTCGATCTCACCGTTGAGAACGGGGAGCTGGCGTCGCGGCTGCTGGCCGATCTTGGGGCCGATGTCATCAAGGTCGAACCACCGTCGGGTTCGCCGGCCCGGTCGTTGGCGCCAGTGCGCAAGGGCGTCTCGCTGTCATGGGCGGTGAACAACGCCGGAAAGCGCAGCGTTGTGCTCGATCTCCAGCAGGAGGCCGAGGTCGGGCGTCTGCTCGAACTCGTGCGCCATGCCGATGTCATCGTGTGCCCGTCGGGTGTTGTGGCACCGGGCCTCACAGTGCACGACCTCGCCGCCGGGAATCCTCATCTGATCGTCGCCGCACTCACCCCCTATGGCCTCACCGGTCCTTGGTCCGACTGGCAGCTCACCGATCAGGTGCTCTCCGCAACCGGGGGCATGACCTTCAAGGCCGGCACCCTTGCTCGTGAACCCATTCCGGCGCCCGGACAGTTCAGCAACGATGTCGCGGCATCAAGCGCAGCATGGGCGATGCTGTGTGCGCTCTGGCAGCGTCAGCACACCGGCGCCGGCCAACTCCTCGACATCTCGATCAATGAATGTCTCGCCCAGACCGCCGATTGGTCGCTGCCCAACTATACGGCTCGTGTTGCTGCCGGCTCCACCTTCCCCGAACTGCGCATGGGTTCCGGTCCCGTGTACCCGATCTTCAAATGCCGCGACGGCTATGTGCGTCTTATCGTGCTGAGCCCGGCCCAGTGGCGCGAGATGCGCGCCTGGTTGGGCGAGCCCGAGTACCTCCAGGACGAGGAGTACGACTCCTTCCCGGGGCGCTTCGCCATCGCAGAGGCCATTCTCAATCCGCTCTATGAGGAACTGTTCGCCGATCTCACCATCGAGGAGGTCTCGGCCCACGCACAGGATCGCGGCATCGTATGCACGCCGGTGTACGACGCCCCGCGCGCTCTCAAGAACGAGCACTTCGATTCCCGTGGAACGTTCCAGTCCATGGAGATCGCTCCAGGTGTTGTTGCCCAGATGCCCTCCGGCTTCTTCGAACTCGATGGCGAGCGGGTCGGTCCGCAGAGTCCGCCGCCGGCGATCGGGGAGCACACCGCCGAGGTCTTTGCTTCGTTGGGCGACCAGCGCGTTGGCACCTCCGCTCCCGCCCCGAGTCTTCCGCTGGTCGGCCTTCGGGTGATGGACTTTGGTCAGGGAGCGGTTGGTGTCGAGGCCGGAAAACTCTTCGCTGAGTACGGCGCCGAGGTCATCAAAATCGAAAGCCGCTCGCATTACGACTTCATCCGGGTCGTCACCGGTACCGAGATGGGTCCGTCGTTCGCCTCGTCGAGTCGGTCGAAGAAGGCAATGGGCGTCAACGCCAAGTTCGCCGAGGGCCGTCAGGTGCTTCTTGACCTCGTCAAGCACTCCGATGTCGTCATCGAGAACACCACCACTGGTGCGATGGCCGCACTCGGCATCGGTTACGAGGACCTCTCCGCGGCCAATCCGCGCATCGCCATGGTGGCGAGCCAACTCATGGGCTCCCGGGGCGTGTGGGCGCATTGGCGCGGGTACGGCCCCAGCACCCAGGCCCCCGGCGGGCTGTCGTATCTCTGGAGCTACGAAGGCAGCACCGAACCGGCCGGCACCGCCTCGATCTTCCCGGACCACTTCGTGGGTCGACTCTCGGCCTGTGGCGCACTCGCCACGCTCATCGGCCGCGAGCGCGGAACCCTCGAGGGCGGCCTCATCGAGCTCGCCCAGTGCGAAGCCGTTGTCGGCTCCATCGCCGATCTGCTCGCCGCCGAGTCGATCGAGCCGGGTTCGGTGCTCCCCATGGGTGTGCATTCCGAGCGCGGCACCCCGGGTGCGAACTACCGCTGTGCCCCCGATGCCGACAGTGGTGCCGGTGCTGAGGAATGGGTCGCGATCACCTGTCGCAATGATGCGGAATGGCAGGCGCTGGCAGAGCTGATGGGTCACGCAGAACTCGGCAGCGATCCGCGGTTCACCACCCTTGAATCTCGGAGGGCCAACGTGGCCGAACTCGATGCGCTCATCGGAGCATGGACCATCGAACACAACCGCTTCGACGTTGCCGATCGTTGTCAGGCGGCGGGAATTCCTGCTGGCCCGATGGTCACCTCGCTCGACATGATGAACCATCCGCATTTCGTCGAGCGCGGATTCCCCGTGCATATCGAGCAACCCGGTGTTGTCGGCCCCGTCATCTTCGAGGGCCCGGCATTCCATGCGACAGGGATGACTGATCCGTTTGAGGGGCCAGCACCATGGCTGGGGGAGCACACCATTGCCATCGCCACCGAGGTTCTCGGCATGAGCGCTGATGAGGTCGATGAACTCATTGCGAAGGGCGTTCTGGAGATCACCCCACCGCAGGGTTGAGCTTCCCCGACCACCCGACGCTTCGACGCTTCGACACCTCGCCGCCTTGAATCCTCGACGCTTCGACACGTCGCCGCCTTGAATCCTCGACGCTTCGACACGTCGCCGCCTTGAATCCTCGACGATGCCAAGATGTAGGTCTCAGTTCAACCCTCAGTCAGAACGATCCACTGCTGTGACGAGGCATCGAAGATGAGCCAGCGATCATTCGCTTCGTCCCACAGCACATAGGCCTGTCGCGACGGGTCCCACAGGGGCCCGGGTGGCCGGGGTGGGGCTTGCGCCGCAACCGTTGGTGGTCGCAGCGGAAGTTGTTCATGAACCCCGACCCGCTGCCCGGTCTCGGGTGTAGACGGCTCGGTCCCGGAGCCGTTCGCGGAACTGCTCTTGTTCCGACGGACGTCGACCACGATGCTTCCTGCTGCCAGGTCTCCCACGCGTTGTCGTGATGGTGTCGCGGCGATGGTGACAACTCCGACGATGGGTATGCAGCAGGGTAGATAGTCAATCCCTCCAGCAAGGCTGCGCAGCGCTGCCCGCCCCACGCCGATGGGTCGGAGATCCTCACCGACCACCTCGAACATGAACAGCATCGATCCGACTGTTCGCCCGGTGAGCCCGCGTTGCACGATGAACACGCCCACCAGATAGGCCGCGCTCAACGCGAGCAGGATCACTAACGGCCAGCCATGTGCAAATGAGTCGTTGGCTCGGAAACAGGTGCTGTCCCCGCTGCAGGGACTGATCCCGAGGACGTCGTAGACACGTGGTGTGGGTTCGGCGATCAGCGACCAACCGCCCCACACGAACACCAAGAGCAGGCCGATGTCGATGGCGGCGCCGCCGAATCGGCGCAGTGTGAGTCGTGTCGAAGTGGTTATCCCGTCATTGTGACAGAGCCGCCCCCACTAGGCTCACCGCTCATGTCTGATGTTTCGGTCCCCAACGATGTCACGCTCATGGAGAAGGTGGTCAACCTCTCGAAGCGTCGTGGCTTCGTGTTCCCGTCGGCCGAGATTTACGGCGGGTTCCGGTCCACCTACGACTACGGCCCCATCGGCGTGCAGCTGCTGCGCAACGTCAAGGATGCTTGGTGGCGTTCCATGGTGCAGATGCGCGACGACGTCGTGGGTCTTGATGCCGCCATTCTCTCGCCGCCGGCCATCTGGGAAGCATCTGGACATCTGAAGAACTTCACCGATCCTCTCGTTGACTGCCGTCAGTGTCGTGAGCGATTCCGTGAGGACCAGCTCGAGGATCTCACCACCTGCCCCGGCTGTGGTGGCAAGAACACGTTCACCGAGGCCCGCAACTTCAACCTCATGTTCAAGACCCACGCCGGCCCGGTGGAGTCCGACGCGGCTGTGGCCTATTTGCGCCCCGAGACCGCGCAGGGCATGTTCATCAACTTCTCGAATGTGCTTCAGTCCAGCCGCAAGAAGCCACCGTTCGGTATTGCCCAGATCGGCAAGTCGTTTCGCAACGAGATCACTCCGGGCAACTTCGTGTTCCGCACTCGTGAGTTCGAGCAGATGGAACTCGAGTTCTTCGTGCCGCCCGAAGAGGCGCTCCAGTGGTACGAGTACTGGTGCGCCACCCGCTACCAGTGGTACATCGATCTCGGAATTCCTGCGTCGAAACTGCGCATGCGTCCGCATGATGCCGACGAACTCAGTCACTACTCATCAGGCACCTCCGATGTGGAGTTCCTGTTCCCATGGGGTTGGGGCGAGCTCGAGGGCATCGCCAATCGCGGCGACTACGACCTCACCCAACACGCCACCCATTCAGGGGAGAAGCTCGACTACTTCGACCAGGCCACCAACAGTCGCTATGTGCCCCATGTGATCGAACCGGCTGCCGGCGCCACCCGCACGATGATGGCGTTCCTGCTCGCCGCATACGACGAGGAAGAGGTTCGGGGAGAGACCCGCACGGTGCTTCGTCTCCATCCGCGTCTGGCGCCGTACAAGGTCGCAGTGCTGCCCCTGTCCAAGAAGGACGACCTCATGCCGATGGCGCGTGAGGTCCTCGCTCTTCTGCAGCCCCATCTCATGTGCGATTTCGACGAAACTCAGGCCATCGGACGTCGGTACCGCCGCCAGGACGAACTCGGCACCCCGTTCTGCGTCACGGTCGACTTCGACTCCCTCGAGGATCAGTCCGTCACCATTCGCGAGCGCGACTCCATGGAGCAGGTCCGGGTTCCCGTCGCCGAACTGCTCTCGCACCTGCTCCCACGACTGGTCTGATCCAGCTCCTTCAGCTTCTCGTCACATGCCGGCGGGAGCTGGTGGGTCCCCGGTCGGAATCGCTCCTCAACCGTCTAGCCTTCCGGTTCGGAGGAGGGGTCTGTGGGCATTCTTGACGACGACATCGTCGCGGTACGCGAGGGAACCGACATCGTCGCGGTCATTTCCGAACATGTTGGCCTCAAGCGCACCGGGCGTCGATGGGTCGGCCTGTGCCCCTTCCATAACGAGAAGTCCGGATCGTTCTCCGTCAATGCCGAACAGAAGCTCTATTACTGCTTCGGTTGTGGGGCAAAAGGAGACGCCATCAGCTTCGTGCGCGAGGTCGAGCATCTCGATTTTGTCGCGGCGGTCGAGAAACTGGCGGGCAAAGCCGGCATCACCCTGCGCTACAGCGATGAGGGACAGAGCGAGGGGCGCAAGCGGCGGACGCGTCTGTTGGCGGCGGTGGAGAAAGCCACTGAGTGGTACCACCAGCGCCTGCTGGCTTCCCCGGATGCCGCGGCTGCTCGGGCGTATCTGCGCAGTCGTGGACTCACGGGTGACGATGTCCGGGCGTATCGGATCGGCTGGGCCCCCGAGGGTTGGGACGAATTGGCCAGAGCGCTCCGATTGCCCGATGACGACTTCGTCGCGGCCGGCCTCGGCTTCATCAACAGTCGGAGTCGACCCACCGATGCATTCCGTGGTCGGGTGCTGTTCCCGATCTTTGATGTCAAGGGTGACCCAGTCGGGTTCGGCGGGCGCATCATGCCCGGTGCCGAAGGGGCGAAGTACAAGAACTCGGTCGACAGTCCGATCTACAACAAGTCCAGCCTCCTCTATGGCCTGAACTTCGCGAAGGCCGACATCGTCCGCGCCGATGAGGCGATTGTGTGCGAGGGGTATACCGATGTGATCGGTTTCGCCAAGGCCGGGGTGCCGCGTGCTGTGGCCACCTGCGGGACTGCGCTTACCGAAGAGCACTTCAAACTGTTGCGCAGTTTCGCCCGCCGCCTTGTGCTGGCCTTCGACGCAGATGCCGCCGGACAGAACGCGGCCGAGCGCGTGTACGCATGGGAAAAGAAGTACGACCTCGATGTGGCTGTGGCGTCGTTCCCCGGTGGTGTCGATCCTGCCGAACTCGCCCAGTCGGATCCGGCTGCTCTTGCCGTTGCCATCGCCGATGCGAAACCGTTCCTGAAGTTCCGTCTCGATCGGGTTCTCGACGGCGCAACACTCGATACCCCCGAGCACCGGGTGCGGGCCGCCGAATCAGCAATGGCTGTCGTCCAGGAGCACCCGAGTGAGATGGTGCGCGATCAGTACCTGCTCGAGGTCGCGGCCCGCTGCCGGATCGATCCGCAGCAGCTGCGTGGTCGGCGGTTCGAGGCTCCAGCGGTCCCGGGGGCGAAGCGAGAGGCCGCCCCCCGTCGTTCCGGATCCGATGATGAGCCGCCGCCGTATGGCGAACCGTCCCCGCAACGACGACGGCGAGCCGTACCGCGGGATTCCTCAGCCACAGAAGCGCTGCGTCTGCTGATCTGGAATCACGACGAGATCGCTCCTTGGTTGGCCGAGGTGCTGTTCCCCGATCCGGTCACTGCCACCGCGTACCGATCAGTCATCGCGACGCAGTCCCTCGCCGATGCGATCATGATGGCGGAGGCAGAGGAGCCGGTCTCAGGCGAACTTCTGCAGAGACTCGCCGTCGAGGAGCCCACAGCCGAAGCCGCTGATGTTCTGGCCCGACTCGTGGATGAGGCCGCAGGTGCAGCAATGGCCGCATTGCGGGCCGAAGCACAGGTCGCGCAGGACCCATTGGCGATCGGCAACACCATTGGTTGGCTCAATCTGCGCATCATGGAACTGCGGGAACCGCTCACGCGGCAGGTGGCGCTCGACGAACTCCTCGACTGGCTCATCGACGATGAACCGGCTCTTCCCGATGATGAACCTGCTCTTCTCGACGAAGACTCCGTTCTTCCCGACGAAGACTCGTCAGTTCGTGAGAGTGTGGGGGAGTGACCATGCTGTTCGACGAACTCGAGTTCCAGCGTCTCGTGCATCGTGGCTTGGCCCGGGTCCCAGCCCTTGTCACGCACGACGAAGCGGTTCCTGCTCTCGGCGACCTCGAGCCCGACCCTGAGGTCATCGCAGCACTGCGGTCCCGGCTCGCAGTGCATGCAGTTGAACTCGAATCGGAGGAGAGCGACGTTGCCGCACTTCTCGACGATGCCTCCGATCTCATGAGGCGTCGTCATCAGGACAGGCAGCAGGCGCTGGCCCGGGAATCGGCGCGGGGCCAGTCGGCTGGAGCGGGTACCTCCGATCCCGTGCGGATGTATCTGCGCGAGATCGGTCGCGTTCCGCTGCTCACGGGGCCGGAGGAGCGTGAGCTCTCGGCGCTCATCAAGGCGGGGGCGGCAGCAGAGGAGCAACTCGAGCAGTTTCATGCAGCCGAAAGACCGGTTGATGGTTCTGGTGCCGCTGAGGGTGGTACCGATACCGAACGGGCATTCTTTGATCCGGGTCAGCGTCGATCGCT
>WLCQ01000090.1 GCA_009705225.1 Actinomycetota bacterium
CTTCTTGGCGACGTTGACGCCGTCGACGATCACCTTGTTGCGCTCCGGAATGGCCCGGGTGACGGTACCGGTCTTACCCCGGTCCTTGCCCGTGAGGACCTGAACGCGGTCTCCCTTGCGGATTTTCATCACAACACCTCCGGTGCCAGCGAGACGATGCGCATGAACTTCTTGTCGCGCAGCTCACGCCCGACGGGACCGAAGATACGGGTGCCGCGGGGCTGCAGGTTGTCGTTGATGAGAACGGCTGCGTTCTCATCGAAACGGATGTACGAACCGTCGGGACGACGCTTCTCCTTCTTGACCCGGACAACGACGCACTTGACGACGTCGCCCTTCTTGACGGCGGCGCCGGGAATGGCGTCCTTGACCGTGGCCACGAAGATGTCTCCGATCGAGGCGTACCGACGACGAGTACCGCCGAGGACCTTGATGCAGAGAACTTCCTTGGCACCGCTGTTGTCAGCGACGCGGAGTCGGGATTCCTGCTGGATCATCGTGCACGCTCCAGCACGTCGACGATGCGCCAACGCTTGAGCTTCGACAGTGGTCGGGTCTCCTGGACACGAACCTTGTCGCCGACGTTGAGATCGTTGGTCTCATCGTGGACGTACAGCTTGCTCGTGCGCTGGACGGTCTTGTTGTACCGGGGGTGACGCACACGGTCGACAACCGCGACAACCGCGGTCTTGTCCATGCTGTTCGACACGACCGTGCCCTCACGCACCTTGCGCGGGTTCGGTCGGGCTTCCCCGGTGGCTGTGGTTTCTTCAGCCATCAGTTCTCCTCTTGGGACGAGAGTGCTTCGGCTGCGGCGATCTCTCGCTCACGCAGCTCGGTGTTGATTCGAGCGACCTGCTTGCGGACCGCGCCCAGGCGGGCGGTGTTGTCCAGCGATCCGGTGACGTGCTGGAAGCGCAGGTTGAACGCTTCTTCCTTGGCTGCTGCGAGTAGATCGAGCAGTTCGGCGTCGCCGACGTCATGGAGCGATTCCTTGGTCTTCGCCATCAGAAGCCCTCCTCACGAGCAACGAAACGGCACTTGATCGGCAGTTTCTGGATGGCCCGATCGATGGCCTCACGGGCGATCGCGGGATCGTTGTACGAAAGCTCGAACATGATTCGACCGGGCTTGACCACGGCGACCCATCGTTCGGGGTTGCCCTTGCCGGAACCCATGCGGGTTTCGGCCGGCTTCTGCGTGACGGGCTTGTCCGGGAACACGTTGATCCAGACCTTGCCGCCGCGCTTGATATGACGGGTCATGGCGATACGGGCGGCTTCGATCTGACGAGCAGTGATCCAGCCCGGCTCAAGGGCCTGGATACCAAAATCACCAAAGGTGACCTCGGTTCCACCCTTGGAACCACCCTTCATACGCCCTCGCTGCTGCTTGCGGTGCTTGACCTTCTTGGGCATCAACATATTCAGTCACCATCCCCGGGACGGAAGTGCGGCGTCTCGGTGTGCTGACGGGTCGAGCGCTCGATCTCTTCCTCTTCGGCGAGAAGGCGCTCGAGTTCCGGATCAGCTTCCTTGAGCAGCGGAGTGTTCTCTTCGTCCGGCTCGGCTGCACCAGCAGCTTCAGCGGCATCGGAACGACGACGACCGGCAGCGGAGGAGACGACCTTGCGGGCACCGGGCTCGCCGGAGGTTTCGCCGACAGCCATGGCGGCCTCGCGGACGATCTTGTCGTCGGCCACGCTCTTGTAGGGAAGGATGTCGCCCTTGTAGAGCCAGACCTTCACGCCGATACGGCCATAGGTGGTCTTGGCCTCACGGAAGCCGTAATCGATGTCGGCACGAAGCGTGTGCAGCGGCACACGACCTTCGCGGTACCACTCGGTGCGGGACATCTCAGCGCCGCCGAGACGACCTGCGCACTGCACCCGGATACCGAGAGCACCAGCCTTCTGGGCGTTCTGGACCGCACGCTTCATGGCACGACGGAATGCGACACGACCAGCGAGCTGATCGGCAACACCCTGGGCGATGAGCGCAGCATCGAGCTCAGGCTGCTTGATCTCCTGGATGTTCAGCTGCACCTTGTTGTTGCCGCTGATCTTGGTGAGACCGTTGCGAAGGCGATCGGCCTCGGCGCCACGGCGACCGATGACGATGCCCGGACGAGCGGTGTGCACATCGATGCGAAGACGATCGCGGGTGCGCTCGACCTCGACACGACTGATCGCCGCGTGGGGCAGCTGCGTCATGATGTAGTCGCGGATCTGCCAGTCCTGGATGACGTTGGTGGCGTACTCGCCACGATCAGCGAACCAACGCGACTTCCAGTCGGTGGTCACGCCGAGGCGGAACCCGTAGGGGTTGACCTTCTGGCCCATCAGTTGTCCTTCCCTTCGGCGTCGTCGGCCGCTTCGTTCTCTTCGGTTGCGGCTTCGGCATCGCCGGATGCTGCTTCGGACTCGGTCACGTCAGCCTCGACTGCTTCTGACTCGACTGCTGACTCGGTCTCAGCGACCTCATCACCGTGGTCGTGGTCGTGGTCGTGGTCGTGGTCGTGGTCGTGCTCGGCGGCCTTCTCGGCCTTCTCCGAACGACTGCGGGCCACACGCTCACGACGGGCGTCGGCAGCGGCACGGCCACCACTGACACGACCGCTGGCTGCTTCACGCTCACGGATCTTGAGCAGGTCCTCGGGCGAGTAACGGCTCACGATGACCGTGATGTGGCAGGTCCGCTTGCGAATACGAGCGGCGCTACCACGGGCACGGGGACGGAATCGCTTCAGGGTCGGACCCTCATCAGCGAAACAGGCCGAGACGTAGAGCTCATCAGCTGGGATCGAGTTGTTGTGCTCGGCGTTGGCGATTGCCGACTCGAGCGCCTTGAGGATGGTGCGGGCGATGTCGCGCTCGGCGAACTCGAGGATCTCGAGGGCACGAGCCACGGGAAGTCCGCGGATGAGATCGAGGACCTCACGGGCCTTGTACGCCGACGAGCGGACGTACTTGACCTCGCAGCGCACACCTGGGCGCTCGTTGGTCTTTGCTCCGAAAGCCATCAGCGACGACCCTTCTTCTCTTGACCGGCATGGAACCGGAAGGTTCGTGTGGGGGCGAACTCTCCGAGTTTGTGACCGACCATGGACTCGGTCACGTAGACCGGGACATGCTTGCGACCGTCGTGGACGGCGATGGTGTGTCCGACCATCTCGGGAATGATTGTGGAACGACGTGACCAGGTCTTGATGACCTTCTTCTCGTTGTTCTCGTTGAGGACGTCGACCTTCTTGAGAAGGTGATCGTCGACGAACGGTCCTTTTTTGAGGCTGCGAGGCATCGGTGACGTCTCCTAGCGCCGTGAGCCGCGGGTGCGGCGACGACGGACGATGAGCTTCTGACTGGGCTTGTTCTTGTCGCGGGTGCGGCCTTCGGGCTTGCCCCAGGGCGACACCGGGTGACGACCACCGGAGGTCTTGCCCTCGCCACCACCGTGGGGATGGTCGACGGGGTTCATGGCCACACCGCGGGTCTGGGGGCGAACGCCCTTCCAGCGGTTACGACCGGCCTTACCGATCTTGATGAGTTCGTGCTCGGAGTTGCCGACCTCGCCAACAGTGGCGCGGCAGTCGATCGGAACACGACGCATTTCCGTGGACGGAAGTCGCAGGGTGGCGAAATCGCCCTCCTTGGCAACGAGCTGGATGCTCATGCCTGCGCTACGGGCCATCTTGCCGCCGCCGCCGGGCTTGAGTTCCACGTTGTGCACGACGGTACCGACCGGGATGTAGCGAAGCGGAAGTGCATTGCCGGGACGGATGTCCGAGCCCTGACCGCTCTGCAGGATGTCGCCGACTCCAACGCCCTTCGGCGCCAGGATGTAGCTCTTCTCACCATCGTGGTAGTGGAGAAGGGCAATGCGGCAGGTGCGGTTCGGGTCGTACTCGATTGCCGCAACGGTGGCGGGAACGCCATCCTTGATGCGACGGAAATCGACCAGACGGTACCGCTGCTTGTGACCGCCACCCTTGTGACGAGCCGTCTTGCGACCGTAGGAGTTACGTCCACCGGTCTTGGGCTTCGGCACGACGAGCGTGCGCTCGGGCGTGGTCTTGGTGATCTCGGCGAAGTCGGAGACGGTCTGGAACCGGCGACCCGCACTCGTGGGCTTACGTTTACGAAGAGCCATGGTTCTATGCCTCGAACAGTTCGATGCGGTCGCCGGCGGCGAGGGTGACGAATGCACGCTTGGTGTCGGGTCGTGACCCGAAGGTGCCGGTGCGACGGTTGCGCTTGCGCTTCCCGTTGCGATTGAGGGTGTTCACCTTGAGGACCTTGACGCCGAAGATGGATTCGATGGCGTCGTGGATCTCGGGCTTGGAGGCGTCGGGATGAACGACGAACGTGTAGACGTTCGACTCGAGAAGGCCGTAGCTCTTCTCGCTCACCACGGGACGGATGATGATGTCGCGGGGGTTCTTCACTGTGCTGCCTCGGCCTTCGGAACGGTGTTCTTGGTGAAGACGACGTAGTCGCTCACGAGAATGTCGTAGGTGTTGAGTTCGGCTGCCTCAAGCACATGCACCGAGGGGATATTGCGGAAGCTCTTCCAGGCCTCAACGTCGGCACGGGTGAGCACGATGAGTGCACGACCCTCGACACCGAGCGCCTTGAGAGCGGCAATCGCACCCTTGGTGGAAGGAACATCGAAGTTCCAGTCCTCAACGACGATGACATGACCCTCGGAAGCACGATCGCTCAGCGCCGAACGAAGGGCGAGCTTTATCATCTTCTTGGGGGTCTTCTGGGCGTAGCTACGTGGCTTCGGGCCGAGTGCGACACCGCCACCCACCCAGTTCGGTGAACGGGTCGAGCCCTGACGAGCACGACCGGTGCCCTTCTGCTTCCAGGGCTTGCGACCGCCACCGGAAACCTCGGCGCGGGTCTTGGTGCTCTGGGTGCCGGCACGACGTGCGGCGAGCTGGGCGGTGACAACCTGATGCATCACGGGTACGTTCGGTTCGATGCCGAAGGTGTTGGCATCGAGGTCGAGCGATCCGGCATCGGCACCGGCTGGGGTCTTCATGGTGATCGTGGTCATCATGCACCTGCCTTGGTTCCGGCCTTGACGGCATTGCGGATGACGACGACGCCACCCTTGGGGCCCGGGATGGCACCACGGATCAGGATGAGGTTCTTCTCGGCATCGGTGGACACGACCTTGAGGTTCAGTGTGGTGACCTTGTCCGAACCCATACGGCCAGCCATCTTCTTGCCCTTGAACACACGGCCGGGCGTGGCGCATGCGCCAATGGAGCCCGGGGCACGATGCACACGATGGGCACCATGGGAGGCTCGCTGACCACCGAAGTTGTGACGCTTCATGGTGCCGGCGAAGCCCTTGCCCTTGGAGATGGCGGTCACGTCGACGAGTTCGCCCTCAGCAAGGGTGTCGACGGTGATCTCCTGGCCGACCTCGAAGCCGCTCACGTCGTCGAGCCGCAGCTCGAGCACGCGAACACCAGCGCGTACGCCGGCCTTCTCGAAGTGTCCACGATCGGGACTGTTGAGCTTGCGGGCATCCTTCTCACCGAAGGTGACCTGCAAGGCGTCATAGCCATCGTGCTCTCGGGTCTTCACCTGCACGACTCGCAGGGGATCAACACGGAGGACGGTGACGGGAACGACTCGGTTCTGGTCGTCCCAGACCTGTGTCATGCCGACTTTTTCGCCGACAATCGCTTTGTTCGCCATGATGGCAACGATCTTTCTGTTGTGGATTTGCGTCGTCTCGCCCCTGGAAAAGCGGGCCCTTCACGTGAACGCTCGGCACGGGTAAACCCGGCCGAGCGCCATTCGGTTGTGCTGCGGGGTATCCACCGGAGTGGACCGTCGCAGACGTCGGTTCGATCGACGAAGAGGTGCGTCCGTGGGCTGTTCCGAAGAACGGCCGTCACGCACAGGGGTCAGACCTTAGCGAGGCACCCCCACCAAGTCCAAATCCCCTCGGCCGGACGAGGCTGATCAGCGATCGCAGGCGCCCAAGGGCTGTTCGAACGGGTCCCCGACCGAGAAACTGGTGCCGTTGGAGTCCCGAACAATCATGCAGGGTATCGCCTCGATCGGAAGTGGCACTATGAGCCAGCGGAGATCGGGGGCAGAATCGCTGCGAAGCACCTCCATCGGCAGATCCACTGGCATGGCAGGGTCACGATCTGCGATGAGCCGGAACGATTCGGCGGTGCTCGCCACCACCCCGAAGGCATAGCCCCTTCCCGCGATCACGACCTGGGTGAGAGTGGGGATTCCGAGGACCGCCATGCATATCTCAAACGGCGGCAACAGCTGCCTGTCGTCGTTCCCGCCGCCGGCTGGTGTGGAATCGAAGCTGAGACCGGCGCAGGCCGTCGGTCCGCCGAAATCGTGCACCGGGATCGATGGCGGGACGGTGGCCTCGAGCAACCATGTGCCATCGTCAATCGGTCCACCCATCCGAGCCACCACGGCGAGGGCTGCTGTGCGGGACCGGAGAACCCTGAATGAATCAGGCGAGATCGACCAGCTCGATTCCGCCAGAGCGACCACATCGACGGTCGGATCGATCGTGGAGATCGAGATCGAGATCGAAACGTCGTCGCCCGGTTCCGTCCATGCCACGCTGCGTCCACCTTCGAATTGCGCCACTACTGCCGGTCGACCACGAACGGTGGCGTTGGGGACCTCCAACAGCAACCGCCCGCCGAGCACGCTGGTCTCGTCGAGCGATCGGATCCACGTGGTCACGTTGCGTCCGACGCCGTAGCCGATCGACGCGACCTGCGGCACCGGCGAGGTTCCGAACCGATCGTCAGCGGGTAGCTGATCGAGCGTGGCGAGAACGATCCCGTGACCGTTGACCTCGGCCCCAGCCACGAAAACCCCGGCATCACCCGGTTCGAGCACCTGGTCGGGGATCGCACCCGCACCCGGTTCGGTCGTGACCGACGAGCGACTCCCCTCGGGCACGGTCGAACTGCAACCGCCGACAGCACCAACCAGCAGGAGGAGGACCCCGACCACTGCGATGGCAGACCCTCGACGACGACAGCGATCGATCATCGGAAGGCCTCGACCCAGACCGCGTTCTCCTCGGGCGACCATGGTGTGACGAACCCGCAGGCCCAGGCCAGGAGAGATCCGTCCTCGCGCAGCTCCCCCGCAAGGAGAAGCCGCTCACCTGCGTGCACTCGTTGCAAGCTGGTTCCCAGTTCACTGCCGATCGGTATGACGATGTCGACCTCAGCGCCGTCGCCCCTGAACCACGAATTGACCATCAGGCGCGCGATCACCGAAGACGCCGAACCCCAGACTCCCGGAACATCGGTCGTGATCGACCGAACCTCTCCATCAAGGGCCCATGGAGCGCCGGCGAGCTGATCCGGCGTGAAACCGCAGTACGCCGATGCGCCAGCCCGCTGTCCACCGTTCTGGAACGATGGGAAATCCGCTCCCGGGTCGCTCGTGATCCCCTCAGCAGCGTCAGAAGGAGACGACTCCCCCACCTGCGCCACACCGACATCCCCTGCGCCGCCGTGACCGCTTCGGGCGACTGTCACCACAGCACCAGTTCCGACAAGAACGGTGAGCGTGACCGCTGCGACCAGCACCCGCCGGCGCGAGGTTCGTTGGCGAGAGGCGTGTCGAGGGTGCGACTCCACCACCGCACCAGTCGCCCCGAGGACACGGACGCGGATCGCGTCGCGTTCCGCCTCGGTCAGCGGGGTCACCTCCGGGCGCAACGAAGCAAAAGATTCCAGCTCATCCATGGGTGGTCTCCTCTGTGGGCACGTTGTGGCTGCGGCTGCGTGCGCGTGCACCATCGGCCGGGGTCGCTTCCGACATTGATTTCCTGAGCTGACGCCGTATCCGATGGAGACGCGACCGAACCGTTCCAATGGGTATCCCCAGCACCTGGGCGACCTCGTCATGACGCAACTCCTCCCAGACGATCAACACGAGCAACTCCCGATCGGCGGACTCCAACGCGGCGACCGCCGCCAACACGGCTCGGGCGTCGGAACCGGCATCGACCCGCTCGGCCACCCGGTCGATCGACTCGCTGGTCTGGTCACCGCTCTGGTCTCCATGGGACACGGACCTGGCCATCGCCCGCAGTCGGCGCTCCTCGGTGCGCCAGTGGCGCCGGATCAGGTTGGTCGCGATTCCGAACAGCCACGCGCGCGCCGAGCCCCGCGCGGGATCGAAGGTGTGCCGCTGATCGATGGCGATCCGGAATGTCTCTGCCGTGACATCGGCGGCGAGTTCGCGGCCGACCCGGCGGGCGACATACGCGTGGATGTCTTCGACATGCTCCTCATAGAGGACAGCAGCATCACGCATAGCCGGATCGATGGGATCGCTCACATCAGATACTTGCCCGCTGACGATGAGGCGTTCACGGAAAATGCGGGCCCGACCGGAGCAGGCTGCGTGCGATGGTTCAGAGACCCATCCGCTTGGTGACCCCATGGTCGCGACCAGCGGTGTAGCCGCCGTCGACGGCGATGGTCTGGCCCGAGACGAACGATGCGTCGGTGGATGCCAGGAACGCTGCCACGGAGGCAATCTCCTCGGGACGACCAAGGCGGCGCAGCTTGTGCTCCTCCTTGATCTCCCCCAGCATCTCGTCGAACTCGGGATCGCCAAGAGTGCGGAGCATCGGGGTGTCGATGAAACCCGGGCAGATGGAGTTCACGCGGATGCCCTGACGGCCGTAGTCGATCGCCATGTTCTTGGTGAGGATGTTCACGCCACCCTTGGAGGCGTTGTAGGAGCTACCACCGGCGGTGCCCTCGATGCCCTCGACGCTGGCCACGGTGATGACCGAGCCCCGCTCATCGTCCACCCGATCCTGGGTGAGCATCTGGGTGATGACGTGCTTGCAGGTGAAGAACGTGCCGGTGAGGTTCACGCCGATGACCTGATCCCAGCTCGAGACATCGACCAGATGCACGGGGCCACCACCGGGCACACCGGCGAAGGTACACACCGCGTCGATGCGGCCCGAGAGCTTGGCGCCGGCGGTGACCCACGCGGCCACAGCGGCCTCGTCGGTGACATCGAGGGTGGTGAACAGCGTGGGTTCAGCCACGCCCACCGGGGGCTGGAGATCGCCGCCCACGACACGAGCACCCTCGGCGAGGAAACGCTCGACCGTGGCGGCGCCGAGACCTGACGATGAACCGGTGACCAGAATGACCTTGCCGTCGAAACGACCCATGACTTCCCCCTTGAGATCTGCGCGTCGCCATGAGGTGGATCGACGCTGCGAGCGCTGCATTCTTGCCGAGAATCGCAGTGCACGGAAATGCCGGATCAGAGAACGACTCAATCAATAACGACTCCGCTATGAACGACGAAGGCCCCCGACCGGAGTCGGGGGCCTTCGTGCTTCGTGCAAGCGCCCGTGACGTACGGGACTGCGGGATCAGACCTGCTGGATCTTGATCTCGATGTCGACGCCGGCCGGGAGGTCGAGACGCTGGAGCGAGTCGACGGTCTTGGGCGTGGGATCCACGATGTCGAGGAGACGCTTGTGGATGCGCATCTCGAAATGCTCGCGGGAGTCCTTGTCCTTGTGCGGTGAACGGATCACGGTGAAACGGTGCTTCTCCGTGGGGAGCGGCACCGGTCCGCGAACAGCGGCACCGGTTCGGATGACGGTCTCCACGATCTTCCTCGTGGACTGATCGACGATCTCATGGTCATACGCCTTCAGGCGAATGCGGATCTTCTGCTTGTCTGCCATGTTCTGCCGATCTGCTTACTTGAGGATCTTGGTGACGCGGCCGGCGCCCACGGTACGACCACCCTCACGGATGGCGAAACGAAGACCGTCTTCCATCGCGATCGGATGAATGAGTTCAACAACCATCTCCGTGTTATCACCAGGAATACACATCTCGGTTCC
>WLCQ01000091.1 GCA_009705225.1 Actinomycetota bacterium
AATGGCCTCGACGTGCTGTGCGGCGGCACCTACGGCGAGGATGACGCCACGGTCACCAGCTGAGAGTGCTGACCGTGGTGAACGTGCAGGAGTAGATGCGACGCTCGCTGCCGACCGCCGGGAACAGCACGGATTGCATGAAGCTGCCGGAGTCAATGCGAGCGACTTCGGTGCCGGTGACGATGTCGCGCACCACGTACTGCTCCATCCAGCGTTCGTTGTCGTGATGGTGGCTGAGAAACAGGCCGTTGTCGCTGTCGAGAATGAGGTGACTGGCGTGGTTCTGTTCAACGCTCCAGCTCGGCGTGAGCGAACCATCGGCGGCGATGACGAAGCCGGCGAGCACACCGTTGCCACTGTCGTAGCCGACAGCCATGCGGCGATCGGGATCGATGAGCGGCGGATTGGCGATGACCCCACCGGGAAGGCCGCAGACCTCGGTGAGTGAAACCTCTGCGGTCTTGAGATCAACGCGCACCAGATGCAGTGGCGCCTCATTGGTGCCGACTCCCCGGAACGTGCCGATGTAGTTCTGACTTCCATCGCCGTTGTCGAGGAACCAAGCGGCACCCAACGTGATGACGGCATCCCAGCCGTAGGACTGACCTTCCAACGTGCGATACCCGGCCATGAACGTTGGATCGGCCAGCAGCTCCGAGCCATTCCACACGGCGCGCATGAGCGAGGTGTCACCCACGACATACACGGTGTCGCCATCGGCTGACAGTCGGGCGATGGATCGTTCGGGCAGATCGCAGGTGGCCACGATGGCCAGCGTGGTGGGATCGAGCACGAGCAGTTGGGTACCCGGCATCGATGGGTCGTACTCGGCGCCCGGCAGCGTGCCACCGAAATCCTTGGTGACAACGTGACCGGAGGCCAGCGTGACGAAGCTGTTGTACGGCCGTTCCCGAGGCAACGTGACCGCGGCCAGGATCTCGAGTTCGGGACTCAACCGATGCGCGTGATTGCCGAAAATCGCAAGTAACGAACCATCGGCCAGTACACCGATACCCCCGGGCCAGCGGGCGCCACCGGGGAGATCGTCGATGCGGGCGAGACACTCCAGGGTGACGGGGTCGATCCGTTCCACCCAGGCCGTGGTGGCCTCATCCATGGCATTGCCCTGCATAAACGCCCGGCCCGAGTTATCGAGCACAACCATGGTGGCCCCGAACGCGTCACGAGAGATGACGGTCGGAGTTGCTTCAACAAGGCCGGCAAACGCACCAGCACGGGTCTGTTGGCGACGTGAGCCACCATCCTCGGTGAGCCAAGGATCACGCGTTGCTTCGTCAGTGGTCACTGGCGGGTCATGTCTGAGCGCTGCTGAGCTTCGGCAGCTTGCTTCGCCTCGTCCTTCTGGAACGGCACCAGTTCGATCTCGACCGAATCAAGCACACCCTCGAACGGGAAGGAATCGGAGTATCGGGAACTGACCGGCAGACCGCAGTCGTAGCCGACCGATGCGCCCACACTCGAGATGACGCGCATCACGAAGGGGATCTCGACCGAGCCATGGACCTCGCCATCGATGAGGAGATGAGCCACGCCGTGCTTGCGGATGCGCTGGAAGTCGACCCCCACGACGGATGCACCGACGGGAACCTCGACATCGGATTCAACGATCTGATGCTCGCCGAGGCAGTTGTAGTCGAACACGAGTCGCTCGTTCTGCAGGAACACCGTGAAGCCGGAGTTGCCATTGCCGACGGCATAGATGACGCCGTTCTGGCCGGCCTGCCGATCGATGTTGCCGAACAGCTTCCAACTCCGCCCGGCCACGGCTGCCGAGCTCTGCGAGGGCAGCGGAGCCATCGGCGGGCGATACACATAGCGGCGATCGTTGCCGTGGGTCAGGTGATCGCCGAAGCGCACCCCGAACAGTTCGATGCCACGGTCGTCGAGCGGAAGCACGCCGAACTTGGCAGCTTCGCCCCACCACAACTCAATGAGCTCGGCGAGTTTCTCGGGGTTCGCGGTTGCGAGGTTCGTGCACTCGGAGGGGTCAACCGCCAGGTGGTAGAGCTCCCAGTCGTCGTCATCGAACGACTCGCCGGCCGTATGGCGCGTGACTGCCTTCCATCCATCGGCGTAGAGGGCGCGATGGCCGACCATCTCGAAGTACTGCACCGGATGCGATGTGGGCGCATCGACTGCCGCAGCATCGAAGCTGTAGGCCAATGACGAACCGGCCACCGGGAACTGCTCGAGTCCCTTGTAAACCGAAGGCGCTTCGACGCCGACAACCTCGAACACGGTGGCGGCGAGATCGGTGACGTAATGGAACTGCCGCCGGATACCGCCGGCATCGGCAATACCCTTGGGCCAGTGCACCACGAGCGGCACGTGCACGCCGCCCTCATGGGTGTTCTGCTTGTACCACTTGAACGGCGTGTTGCCGGCCTGGGCCCAACCCCACGGATAGTTCGAATGCGAGTTGGGTCCACCGATGGTGTCGAGGTGCGCAACGGCTTCGTCGGGGGTCTCGATCATGAAGTTGAAGAACTTCATCTCATGGAGCACACCGAAGGGGCCGCCCTCCTGGCTCGCACCGTTATCGGACATAACAACGAACACGGTGTTGTCGAGCTTGCCGAGCTTCTCGAGTGCGTCGATGAGTCGACCGATCTGCGCATCGGTGTGCTCGAGGAAGGCCGCATAGGCCTCTTGGAGGCGAGCGGCGAGGACGCGATGGTTCTCGGGAAGCGTGTCCCATTCCTCGACACCGGGATTGCGCGGCGCCAACTGTGTGTCGGGACTGATGATGCCGAGTTCGCGCTGCTTGGCGAACCAACGCTCGCGGGTGACATCCCAACCCTCGTCGTAGCGTCCGCGATGACGATCGAGATATTCCTGCGGCGCCTGATGCGGGGCGTGTGTGGCACCGAACGCGATGTACGAGAAGAACGGGCGATCGGGACGCACCGACGTGCTGTCGTGAATGAACTCGATGGCCTTGTCGATGAGATCCTCGGTGAGGTGGTAGCCCTCGTCGGCAGTCTTCGGCGGATCGATGCGATGGTTGTCGTAGGTGAGATCGGGGTTGAATTGATCGGTCTCACCGTCGAGGAATCCGTAGAAGCGATCGAAGCCGCGCTGCAACGGCCATGCGTCGTAGGGGCCAGCGGCCGATGCTTCATCCATGGGGCAGAGATGCCACTTGCCGAGAGCGAACGTGGAGTAACCCTGATCACGCAGCACCTCGGCGATGGTGGTGGCGTGCGGGGTGATCTTGCCGGTCATATGCGGGTAACCGGTGTTCCAGTTCGAGACGCTGCGCATGCCGACGGTGTGATGGTTGCGACCGGTGAGCAGCGATGCGCGCGTGGGCGAGCACAGCGGCGTGACGTGGAAGTTCGTGAACCGAAGACCACCAGCGGCGAGGCGATCAATATTCGGTGTGACGAGATCGGAGCCGAAGCAGTTGAAATGTGAGAAGCCGAGATCATCGAACAGGATGACGACAACATTGGGCGCGTCGTCGCCGGGATGGATGGGCTCGGGCCACCACGGGGTGGACTCGGCTTGGGTATTGCCGATCGAACCGCCGAATTCCGGGCCGGTGAAAGGAGCATCAGTCATGATCACTTCACCCCCATGGGCAGCATCTCAGGAGTGAGCCCCTGCTGCTGACGGTCGTTGCGATGAGCCACGCGGGTATGCGTGGATGCATGGGTGATCACCCAGAAGCGACCTTCAACGATCGCATCGGTGACATTGCCGGCAACGACTGCAGGATCGAGCGCCGTGGTCTGCATGACCGACTCGAGCATCTCCATCGACACGGCCTCGGGCTTACGAAGCCCCAGATGCGCCGGGGCATTGCGGGTGGACTCGAACACCTTGGTGCGTACGAGTTCGGGGCAGAGGCAACTGACTCCGACACCGGTGCCGGCGAGTTCCATGACGAGGGCCTCAGACAGGCCGACAACCCCGTACTTGGCGGCGTGGTAGGCGCCGAGCATCGGCGTGGCGCAGATACCCGCCTCCGATGCGGTATTGACGATATGGCCCTCACCCTGTTCGATCATCAAGGGAACGAACGCATTCACGCCGTAGGCAACTCCGAGCAGATCAACGCCGACGATCCAGTCCCACACTGCAGGCTTGGTGCGCCAGGTCGAGCCTCCGGAGGCGACACCAGCGTTGTTGCACAGAACATGCACTGCTCCATAGGCAGCGACTGCGGCATCGCGCAATGCAGCAACCTGCTCTGCATCGGAGACATCACACACCACGGCGGTGACGGCAGCGCCGGTGGCAAGAAGGCGATCCGCCTGCTCGTGCAGCACTTCGGCCTCGATATCGGCCATGACGACCGACATCCCCTCAGCGAGGAAGCGCTCGGTGAGCGCGAGTCCGATGCCTGATGCGGCCCCGGTGACGACCGCCACCTTGCCGCTGAGCTGCATGCCCTGAAGTTCCATTTCCATCCCCTTGTCGTGTATTGACATCATTACTGCCAGAACCTACCTTCGGCAAGCGGTCGCCCCCTGCGGCGCGCCCTGCCCGACCCAAGGAGCGAACCATGTCCGAGAGCACCTCATCGCCCACCGAGCGGCGCATCGCGATCGTCGGCGACGCCAAGCATTACGTCGGCCCTGACCTCGCCCGCATGCTCGCGGCGTCGAATCACGATCTGGTTCTTGGCGATGCATCGGCCGAGCTCGTGGCAGAACTCGAAGCCACCGGCGCCACCGTCGTGACCCTCGAACGCACCTCCAACATGAGCCGACCGGAATCGGCACCGGCGCTCGCCGCGGCTGCACTTGAGCGCTTCGGTCGCATCGACGCCGCGGTGCTCGCCTCGGGCCAGATCATCGGCGGCCGGTTCGTGAACGCCACCCGCGACCAGTACCAGAACCTGTTCGACGGCTGCATGGTGGCGCCGTTCAACTTCCTCCAGGCAGTGCTGCCCACGATGATCGAACAGCAGTCCGGTCAGGTGCTCGTCATCACCAGCGCATCGGGGGCTCGCCCAGTGTTCGGTGCATCGCTCTATTCATCAGTTCGCTCGGGGGCCAACATGCTCGTGCGCGGTGTGGCCCAGGAGGTCGCGTCGAAGAACGTTCAGGTCAACGCCGTGGGCACCAACTACATGGACTTCCCCGAGTTCCATGATGCCGTGGGCTCACATGACCCGGCGGTTCGAGCCGAGGTCGAGAAGCAGGTCCCGCTCGGTCGTCTCGGTCAGATGCCCGAGTTCGCCTCGTTCTGTCGGGTGTTCCTCGACGGCTCGAGCACCTTCACCACCGGCCAGTACATCTCCTATGCCGGCGGTTGGGCCTGAGCGGCCAGACCTTCCGCCGGAAGTCCCGCCGGAAGTTCAGCCAAGAGTTCAGTCGGCTTCGACCACCGAACGGCCATTGCCACACCAGTGGCAGGCCACATCTTCGATCGACTCGCTGAGCACATCTTCACTCTCGACGGAGAGTTCGCCGCCCACGGTGTAATGGTGAAAGGCACGCGTTCGGCGTGTGGAGGTGACATCAAAACGGGTGAGGTTGCCGCACGCCGTGCAGCGATATCGGGGGGAGTTCACGGCGGGGAGCATACCGATGCTTGTTCCCGAACGCCTGTTCGACTACAACTGCTCCCGTGACTCCCCGCCCTTCGGTGCCGACCCAGTTGTCGCTCGACGACCTCGGCACACCTTTGTGTGATGTCACGTTCTGCGTGATCGATCTCGAAACCACCGGCGGGTCACCGACTTCTTGCGGCATCACCGAGATCGGCGCAGTGCGCTTCCGTGGGGGTGAGTGCCTCGGCACCTTCCAGACACTTGTGAACCCGGGCTGTGCCATTCCTCCCGAGATCACGGTGCTGACCGGGATCACCCAGTCAATGGTCTACCCGGCACCGCGCATCGAACATGTGCTGCCCACACTGCTCGAGTTCATCGGCGATGCAATCATCGTCGGGCACAACGTGCGCTTCGATCTCGGGTTCCTCCAAGCTGCGCTCGAACGCGCCGATCAACCGCGCCTCACCAATCGCTCGGTCGACACCGTGGCCCTCGCCCGTCGACTCGTGCGCGACGAAGTTCCGAACTGCAAACTCGGCACACTGGCCGAACGCCTCCGACTCCCGAATCGGCCCTCCCATCGGGCCCTTGATGACGCGCTCACCACCGGCGACCTCCTTCACCTGCTGCTCGAACGTGCCGGGCGACTCGGCGTCACTGGTCTCGACGACCTGCTCACGCTGCCCACCATGGCCGGACACGCCCAGGCGGGAAAGTTGCGTCTCACCGACAATCTCCCGCGTACCCCCGGCGTGTACCTGTTCCGTTCGGCGAGCGGTGATGTCCTCTACGTGGGCAAGGCCACAAACCTGCGAGCGCGGGTTCGCTCGTACTTCTCGGGCGATGAGCGCCGCAAGATCGGCGCCCTGCTGCGCGAAACCGTGCGCATCGATCACATCGAGACACCTCATGCGCTTGCCGCTGCCGTTCACGAGGTCCGACTCATCCACCGGTTCACGCCGCAGTACAACCGACAGGCCAAGGATTGGTCGAAGTACGTGTACGTGAAACTCACATTGAACGAGAACTTCCCGCGACTCTCCGTCGTCAAGGAGGTTCGCTCCGATGGCGGGCTCCATATCGGTCCCCTGAGCTCCCGCTCGGCGGCACTACGCGTCATCGACGCGATCCACTCCGCAGCTCCATTGCGCCGTTGCAGCACCCGGGTTTCGGCTCGCAGCCAGCGCGAGGCGCCGTGCACGTCGGCCCAACTCGGAGTCTCGATGTGCCCATGCGCCGGCGGCATCGATCCGGCCGACTATGCCCGCATCGTCGATCGCGTTGTTCGCGGACTCACCACCGAGCCCGATCTCCTCCTCGCTCCGTTGGTCGAACGCTTGGCGATGCTCGCCCATGAGGAGCGCTTCGAGGAGGCCGTCGATGTCCGCGATCGGGCGGAAGCGCTCTCGAGCGCATTGCGTCGCCAACGTCGCTTCGAACGGCTACGCCGGGCCGGTCGTCTCCGCATCGAACTGCCCGACGGCAGCGGCGCACAGTTCAACTCCGGCCGGATGACGGCTTCTTGGGGCGCCGGTGAACCGCTGATCGAGAACCGCTCGCTCGACGACGAAATACCAGACCACGATCAGCCCGCAGGAGAACCAGCCAGTGTCCTCCCCCCACTCCCACGCGAACTGGCCGACGAATACGCATGCGTTGCCGCATGGCTCGACCGCAACGCCGACGCCCTCACCATCACCGACTGCGACGGCGAGTTCACATCGGTGCTGCCAGCGGTCGAGTCATTCACGCCAAAAAAGTCGCCGGTGGCATCCGATGTTCGTCATGCTGATCGACCCGATCAACCCGGCCAGCGTCGGGATCAACGCAGTTCGGCGCACACCTCGACCAGACGATCGAGCACCCGGCGCGCCGCACCGGAGTCAATCGAGCGCTGAGCAGCGGCCACTCCGGTTGCCAGATCATCGACAACACCGCCGACCACCAGACCAGCCGCGGCATTGAGACACACGATGTCGCGATGCGCTCCGGACTCTGCGCCGAACACCCGCTCGGCGATGCGAGCATTGGCCGCAGCATCACCACCGGCGATCGCTGAGGGAGCAACGACGGCGATTCCGACCTCGCCGGGATCGAACTGGCGAGAACTGACCGATCCGTCACGCAGTTCATGCAGCGTGCTCGGGCCCGTTGTCGTGAGCTCGTCCATTCCGTCGCTGCCGGTGACGACCATCGCCCGAGGAGAACCTCGCTGGGCGAGCACGCCGACAACCGTGGCCGCCAACCGGGGATCGCTCACACCAATGACCTGCCGCAGCACTCCGGCCGGATGGGACAACGGCCCCAGATAGTTGAACACCGTGGGCACACCAAGCTGCGTGCGCACCGGGCCGACATGACGCATGGCCGGATGGAAGGAACGGGCGAAACAGAAACCGATACCCGCCTCGGCGACACACCGGGCAACACCAGCACCATCGAGTTCGACCGCCACCCCGAGCGCCTCGAGAAGATCAAAGGATCCGGAGGTCGAAGAGGCCTTGCGATTGCCATGCTTGACCACCCTGGCCCCCGCGCCGGCCGCAACGAAACTCGCCATCGTCGAGACATTGAGCGCGTGGAGTCGCCGCGTGGGCGCACCACCTGTGCCCACGATGTCGATTGGATCAGGGCCGATCGGCAACTCGATGGGCGCAGCGCTTTCCATCATGGCCCCGACCAGACCAGTGACCTCGGCGATGGTCTCGCCCTTCATCCGCAGCGCCACGATGAAGGCGGCGATCTGGGCGTCGGTTGCGGCTCCGCGCAGGATCTCGCGTAATGCCGCACCTGACTGATCGCCGGTGAGATCCTCGCCGTTCATCACCGTTCCGATGAGCCCCGACCAACCGCCGAATGGCTCGAGTTCTGAAGCCTCTTTGGGCCCGGTATCGGATCTCTGGGAGCTGACGGCGTCGGTCATCGCCCGAGTATGGCGCGATTCAGGCGGTCCGGCGGCGCTGACGGATCATGCGACGACGTTCACGCTCGGTCGCTCCACCCCAAACGCCGTCCTTCTCGCGGATCGCGAGGGCAAACTCAAGACAGGACTCCCGCACCTGACACCCGGCGCAAACGGCCTTGGCCGCAGCCGCATCGGCGTCGTCGTCGGTGGGTGGGTAGAAGATCTCGGGGGCCAGGCCCTGACAAGCAGCCTTGGAGTGCCACGTGTGGTTCATGGAGAGGGAATTTCCTGCGGAGCGGCCTCAGCGAGAGGCGCTGGAGAATGAGAACGATTGAGTATCTCCCCGCAGCCACGGGAGACACAAACCGAGATTCGATCCGAGCTGATCACCAGCGGGGACCGGGCCGGAATCGGCTCAGTTGGTAGCGATGCCCAATGAGCGGGCCAACAGTCGCAGAGGATGTACGACCTCTCCGACCCCTCCATCGCTGAGGTTCCGATCGGCACTGGGACAGTCCCCAACCACGGCCGGAGTGCGCAGCTGCGAACCGACAGCGGCGAGCGCTTCGATGGTTCGGCCCACGGTGCCGACGGGCACCCGGTTGTCGGCCGATGCGCAACCGGCCACCACCTCAACCTCAAAACCGGCGAGTTCGAGTAGCGCCGCGGAGGGGACGTCGGAGCCGATCGCTCGGAGCCGGCACGGAGCGTGGACGATCACCGGCCCGGCATCGGGAACGCGCAGCGCGTGACAGTCAGTTTCGGAGTCACGCCCGGCACGATCGACCAGATATGCGCTTGCGTCGTGCGAATGCTCGGCCACGAGTTCGGCATCGGCACCGCCCACATACGCCGGATAGGAGGCTCGGATGACTGACAGACAGTTCGGTTGCGGGACGACGATCTCATGCCCACTTCGAACCGCCTCGGCGAGCCTGCGCACATTGCGCCGGCCCAACTCGACGAAACCGTCGATATCGCCGGCATCGAGTTGGGGCGCACCGCAGCACTGCAGTCCTTCGGGCAGCGAGCACCCGATGCCGACCCGTTCGTAGATTGCGACGAGGTCCCGTCCCAGGTCCGGATCATGATGCTCCACGTGGCAGGTCGGGAAGAGCGAGACCGTTACATCGACGGCAGCCGCCGAAGCATCGGGTCGTTGCCGGAACCAGGTCGAGAACCGGGTACGGGTAGCGAAGGGAGCGACAATCGCGGTCGAGAGGCGACGGAGACCCGAAACCATCCGCTGCGAGGTGGGCGCCGAACCGCTCCGTTGCGCAACCTGACGGGCCCGTGCCATGAGCAACGGGATCTGGATCGGGTCGTCTCGGAGTCCCGGACCTTCGGGACACCCGACAGCACAGAGTCCACAGTCGAAGCAGGCCCCAACCGCATGGTCCTGCTCGGCGGGGGTGAACGACG
>WLCQ01000092.1 GCA_009705225.1 Actinomycetota bacterium
CTTGCGCTCGAACCAGATCATCAGCATCGTGGCCACGAGCATGAGTGCGAAGACGACCACAACCTTGAGGATCACGATCAGCACGATCGCAAGGTCGATGTGCCCGGCAAGGAGCGGATCGCCGCTCACTGCGGCGGCACCCATGGAGGTTGCGGCGGCGATCATTTCGTGGTCTCGATCCGCAGCTCGGTGACGAGATCAGTGATGTTCACGAGGTTGCTCACCTGATGGTCGGACTGGTTCACCACGACCGCAGCAGTGCCGCGTGCGACACCGGCATCGGCGTGGATCGGCATCATCATCATGGTGCGAGGTGAGCGCACCGATACGGTGCCTCCCGCTTCCACCCCGAGCCGATCGAAGTCGTACGGGCTGACCCGCACCGAGGTGCCCGGAGCGAGACCGGCGAGATGATTGCCGGATTGCACGATCGTGCCCTGGTCGTAGAGCTTGCGGGTGGCCACGAGTCGGAAGGAATAGGAGTCGACCGGAGGCGAGACCACGGCCGGAGCAGCGCTGAACGCAACGAGTGCCGGCTGCGCTGCAGCACCTTCGGCCTGATCGAGTTCGGCGAGCAGTTCGGGATCGATGGGCTCGGCCTGCTCCCCACCATCGGTTTCGACTTCAGAAGCACCGTCAGCAACCTCGACGTCGACAGCGTCGGCTGCGGCCGACACCTCGTCGCCGATCGCTGCTTCTTCTTCATCGACGATGGGAGCCGGCAGTTCGCCGGGAACCAGCACGCCGCTGGGAGAGGAGGCCACGAGTTCGGCGGTGAGACCGAGATGGGCCGGAGCGATGCTGCCGATCTCGGCGAGGACATCGACATGGGAGGTGAAGCCGAGGTCGGTTCCGAGACGCGATGCCAGTTCGGTGGCGAGGACCCAGTCGGGACGAGCAGTGCCCGGGGGCGTGACCCGCTGCGAGAGTGAACTGACACGACCCTCGAGATTGGTGGTGGTTCCCGCCTTCTCCGCGAATCCGGCGGCAGCGAGCACGATGTCGGCCTGCGCGCTTGAAGAGTTGAGGAGGGTGTCGACGCTGATAACTGTGCGAGCACCGGCGAGACCACGAGAAGCGAGATCCGCATCGGGGACGTCGGCAAGCGGATCGGCACCGAGAAGCACCAGAACATCGATGCGACCGGCGGCGGCCGCTTCGAGGATTCCGACAGTGTCGAGACCACGCTGGGCTGGAACGGTGGGCCAGCATTCGGCGAACCAGTCGCGGGCGCTTTCGAGGGTCACGCGGCCCGGGAGCATGCCAGGGGCCAGACCCATGTCAAGCGCACCGTGGATGTTCGCCCGCCGCAGCGCCGGGAGGAACACCGTGTCGGGACGGGCCTCAAGCAGCACGGTGGCCGCGTCGAGGGTGACCGCAACGGACTCGCTGAGCGATGCACGACCGAGCACGACCTTGATCGGCCCGTTCGCCGCAGCGAGAAGGGCTCGCACAGCGTTGACGCGATCGGCCGGCACGCCCGCGATGTCGCGGTCGGCATCAACGGATGCCGTGAGCGCACGCAGGAGATCGCCGGTTTCGCCCGGACGGGGCTGCAGCGAAGCCTTGGCGAGCGAGGTGATTCCCGTGCTGCGCGGCGAGATCTCGAGCAGCGTGACCCGATCGTTCTCCACCGCATGACGGAGGCGCAGGAACAGCACCGGAAGCTCTTCCTTGGGATCGGGACCGAGGAGGAGCACGGTGCCACCGGGAGCGCAGAGTTCATCGATGGTGGTGCGGGGCAGACCCAGAGCAGCTTCAGCTGGGAGACCATCGGCCAATTGGGCATCGACGTTGTCGGTGCCGAGCACGCCCTTGGCGAGCTTGGCCCATGCGTAGGCATCTTCGTTGGTGAGACGAGCCCCACCGATGAACGCGATCGCTGACGACGAGGCAGCCGACAGAGCCTTGGCGGCCGCGGCGAGTGCATCGGACCAACGAGCGGGAGTGAGACCGGCTGCGGTGCGCAGGAGCGGTTCGCTCAACCGACCCTCGGCGGCCACGGCCTCGCTGGAGAACCGACCCTTATCGCAGAGCCAACCCCAGTTGACCGGATCGATGTCGACCCCGGAGTAGCGCTGGACCTGATCACGCGAGGAGTCGATGGAGATGCGGCAGCCGACCGAACAGCCCTGACAGGTTGACTCGGTGGTGTCGAGATCCCAGGGACGGGCCTTGAACCGATATGTACTTGCAGTGAGCGCTCCGACCGGGCAGATCTGCACGGTGTTGCCGCTGAAGTACGAGGCGAAGGGCTCGTCAGGGAAGGTGTTGATCTCGGTGTTGTTGCCGCGATGGATGAAGTGGATCAGTGGATCGCCGGCGACGTCCTTGGCGAAACGGGTGCAGCGATCGCACAGGATGCATCGCTCGCGATCGAGCAGCACGAGATCGCTGATCGGGATCGGCTTCTCCTTGTGGCGCTTCTCCTCGACCATGCGGCTCTCGCCGGGTCCGAAGGCCATGGTCTGGTCCTGCAAGGGGCATTCGCCACCCTTGTCGCAGACCGGACAATCGAGAGGATGGTTGAGGAGCAGGAACTCGAGAACGCCGTCCTGGGCCTTCTTGGTGATCTCGGATTCGGTCTCGACCTTCATGCCCGGCGTGCACTCGATCATGCAGCTGGGCTGAAGGGCCGGGCCGCGACCGGTGTCGACCTCGACGAGGCACATCCGGCACATGCCGACCGGCTTCATGCGCTCGTGGTAGCAGAACCGCGGGATGTAGGTACCGGCTCGTTCGGCGGCGTCGATAAGGAGCTCACCCTTACGAGCGACAACCTCATGACCATTGATCTCGACGACAACGCCGTCGACTGCGGGGGCCTCGGACTCAGGCATGGGTCACCGCCTTGGGGAAAGCCACGGGCACGGAGATTCGGGTCTGCTCCGCCTGGGTGATGCGGGCGTCGAACTCGGAACGGAAACGCTCCATGGCCGACGCGATGGGTGAGACGGCCGACGGGCCGAGCGGGCAGATCGTGGTCTGCTTCGGCGGCCAGGCAATACCGGGAGAGATGTTGTCGCAGACGTCCATGAGGAGCGCGAGATCAGAAGGTCGGCCATAGCCGTCGAGGATCCGTTGCAGGATCTTCTCGAGCCAGGTGGTTCCCTCACGACATGGCGTGCACTTGCCACAGGACTCACGGGCGAAGAAGCGCACGACCCGCAGGCAGGCCTTCACGGCGTCGGTGGTCTCGTCCATGACGACGATGGCACCCGAACCGAGCATGGAGCCGGCTCGGTCGACGGTGACCTTCTCGAGCGGGAGGTCGAGATGTTCCTCGAAGAACCACGGAGCTGAGGCGCCACCCGGGATGAACGCCTTGATGGCGTTGTCATTGCGGATACCGCCGCCGTACTGGGGCGAGAAGATGAGATCGCGAAAGGTGGTGACGCCGTATTCGACTTCGAACACACCCGGGGTCTTGACATGACCAGAGACGGCGAACATTCGGGTTCCACGGGAGGTCTCGGCACCCAGCGCAGCGAAAGCTTCTCCCCCATTACTGATGATCCAGGGCAGGTTCGAGAGGGTCTCGACGTTGTTGACGATGGTGGGCTGCATGTACAGACCCTTGGCCGCCGGGAAGAACGGCGGCTTGAGGCGGGGCATACCGCGGTTGCCCTCAAGGCTCTCGATGAGCGCAGTTTCCTCGCCCACGATGTAGGCGCCCGCACCCCAGGTGAGAACAACATCGACAGAGAAATCAGTGCCGAGGATGTTTCGACCGACATACCCAGCGGCATAGGCGTCGTTGAGCGCAGCGGCGATGTGTTCCTGCGCAAGCGCCATTTCACCGCGCACATACAGGAACGCCTGACCACAGCCGATGGCGTAACACGCCAGCAGCACACCTTCGATGAGTTGGTGGGGATCGCGCTCCATGAGGAGACGGTCCTTGTAGGTGCCCGGCTCTGATTCATCGCCGTTGACGACGAGATAACGCGGCCACACCTCAGCGGGGGCGAGACCCCACTTGACGCCAGCGGGGAACCCGGCGCCACCGCGACCGAGAAGACTTGCGGCCTTGACCTCATCGAACACAGCGGCGGGCGCCATGCCGATCGCCTTGCGCAGGGCCTGATAGCCACCGGTGGCCTCGTAACGAGCCAACGTGTGGCTGTCTTCGTGGTCGAAGCGCGAGGTGATGATGCGGGGAACTTCAGTGGTGCTCATCAGGACTGAGCCTCCTGCGATGAAGCGAGCCAGACCGGATGGGCGGTGTCCTCGGGGGTGACGACACCGGCACGACGATCAGCCGGGATGCGCTGACGCACCTTGGCCAGCGTGCCGTGCGGCGGGATGTCATTGCGAGCGCCCGAACGGAGATCAGCGACGAGTTGATCGAACTGCGGGTTCGAGATCTTGTGGAAGTAGCGGTAGTTGACCTGCAGACACGGCGCTTCGGTGCATGCGGCGATGCATTCAACATCTTCGAGGGTGAAGAGGCCGTCCTCGGTGGTCTGACCGGGGCGGATGCCGAGGGTGGATTCGGCGTGCTCGAGGAGTTCCTCGCCACCCATGAGCTGGCAGGAGATGTTGGTGCAGATGTTGACCATGTAGCGGCCCACCGGCTCGAACTTGAACATCTCGTAGAACGATGCGGTGCCCAGAACCTCGGCCGCGGAGACACCCACCAACTCGGCGATCTGGGACATGGCGGCATCGGTGACGTGACCGTCCTGCTCCTGGGCCAGATGCAGCAGCGGGATGAGCGCGGACTTGGGTCGCGGATAGCGAGCGATGATCTCGAGCGCGAGTTCGGTGTTCTCTGCTGTGAGTCGAGCCATCAGCGATCGACCTCCCCGAGAATCGGATCGACCGACGAGATGATGGCCACGGCGTCGGCGACGAGGTTTCCGTGCATGAGATGCGGCAGGGTCTGCAGATTCACGAAGCTTGGAGCCCGCACATGCATGCGATACGGATTCGGTGAACCATCGCTGACGATGTAGCAACCAAGTTCGCCTCGAGGTGACTCGATGGCCACATACGCCTCGCCCTCGGGGACCTTGAATCCCTCGGTGAAGATCTTGAAGTGATGGATAAGGGCTTCCATCGACTCGTCGATACGGGCACGCGGTGGAGGCGTGACCTTCTTGTCCTGGATCCGATAGTCGCCCTTCGGCATGTTCTCGAGACACTGCCGAACGATCTTCATTGACTCGCGGATCTCGGCCAGGCGTATCGCGAATCTGTCGAAGCAGTCGCCGAAGGAACCAACGACGACATCGAAGTCGATCTTGTCGAAGGCGAGATACGGCATGTCACGGCGCAGATCCCAGTCATAACCGGTGGAGCGCAGGATCGGGCCGGTAACGCCAAGTGCGAGGCATTCTTCGGCGGAGATGACACCAATGCCCTGCAGGCGCTCGCGCCAGATGGGCTGGTTCGTCATGAGCACGTCGTACTCATCAAGGCGCGGGGGGAGCATGTCGAGAAGACGCAGGATGCTGTCGCGCCAGCCGTCGGGGAGATCGGCAGCAACGCCACCCGGACGGATGTAATTGTGGTTCATGCGCAGACCGGTGACCTCCTGCAGGAATCGCAGGGCCTCCTCGCGCTCACGCCATCCGTAGAGCATCATCGAAACCGCACCGAGATCCATGCCGTTGGTAGCCATGAACAGAAGGTGCGAGGAGATGCGGTTCATCTCGGTCATGAGCATGCGGATCCAGACCGCGCGCTCGGGGACTTCGATGTCGAGCAGTTTCTCGACAGTGAGGGAGAACGCCAGCTCGGTGAACAACGGCGCCGCGTAGTCCATACGCGTGACGTTGGTGGGACCCTGGAGATAGGTGAGGTCCTCGCCGGTGCGCTCCATGCCGGTGTGCAGGTAGCCGATGATCGGCTTGCAGCGCAGGACGGTTTCGCCCTGGAGTTCAAGCATGAGGCGAAGCACGCCGTGGGTGCTCGGATGCTGTGGGCCCATGTTGATGATCATGGTCTCGTCGTCGACGACTGCATCGAGTTCGGCGTCGAGAGCTTCGGACTCCGAGAGTCGCAGCACTGCACCGAGTTCGCGCAGACGCTCGCCGGCGGAGATGACATCGCGGCTGGTGAGCTCCTGGGCGCCTTCAGAGGTCTGGGCGAGGTTGGCTGGGGCTTCGTGTGTGGTGGTCATGAGTGCGTGTGATTATCGGGTGGCGGGTCGGTTCGCGGGAGCACCCTTGAACTGCACCGGGATACGACCGGAGTCGTAGTCCTTGCGCAGCGGATGACCCAGCCAATCCTCGGGCATGAGGATTCGGGTGAGATCGGGATGACCATCGAAGGAGATGCCGAACATGTCGAAGGTCTCGCGCTCCATTGCTTCGGTGCCCGGGTAGAGGTCGAAGGCACTGGCGAGACGAGCATCGTCTACGGGGATCTGCACACGAAGTCGCAGACGGGCGCGCTCTTTGTGGTTGATCAGGTTGACCACGACCTCGAATCGCTCGGTGGCGACAGAGGCTGGCACGCCGGTACGACCGGAGTGCGTGAGGTAGTCGACGCCACAGAGATCGATCACCATGTGGTAGCCCGACTCATGCAGGGTGCGCAGCAACTTCGGGTACTGCTCTCGGCTCGGATGCAGCACGAGCTGTCCACCGGATCGGGTGAGCAGAGCTCCGAAGAGTTCTTCTGGAGCGGCCCCGGGCGTGGCTTCGACCTCGGTGTCGTCCGCTCCGGTGGGGGCGGCTTCGTCGGCCATGGTCAGTTCCGTCCCAGCACAACCGGCGTGGACCCGGCGGCTCCGACCTGCTCGATGACAATGCCGGCGCCCTGACCGGGTCGACGGGTGAGTTCGCCGTCGCGAATCTGCTGATGCAGAGTGAGGATCGCGTGCATGAGAGTCTCGGGCGACGGCGGGCAGCCCGGCGCGTAGACGTCGACGGGAACGATCTGGTCGACACCCTGCACGATCGCGTAGTTGTTGAACATGCCACCCGAGGAAGCACAGACGCCCATGGAGATGACCCACTTGGGTTCCATCATCTGGTCGTAGATCTGACGCAGCACCGGGGCCATCTTCTGTGACACGCGGCCGGCCACGATCATGAGGTCGGCCTGGCGCGGGGACGCACGGAATGTCTCCATGCCATAGCGCGAGAGGTCGTAATGCGGACCACCGGCGGCCATCATCTCAATGGCGCAGCAGGCGAGACCGAAGGTGGCGGGCATAACGCTGTGCGAGCGAGCCCACTTGACGAGGCCCTCAAGCGTGCCGGTGAGGAAGTTGTGGCTGAGCCCCTCGAGGCCGGCTTCGAGCAGGCCGCCGTTTGGACGAGATTCACTGGACATTACGCGGCCTCTTCCGAGGATGCGGGGGCAGTCGCTACTGAGAGGTCGCGGCCCTCGAGTCCCACGAGTCGGATTGTGGAGGAGGCGGTGCGAGCAGGCGAGGTGATGCCGCTCTGGCGGAGCTGCTTGATGGGACCCCAGTCGAGGGCACCATTGCTGATCAGGTAGACGAACGACTCGAATACAGCCGCCGAGAAGATGACGATTGCTGCGATGCCATAACCGCCGAGCGAACGGAACACGGTGGCGAACGGGAACAGGAAGATCACCTCGATGTCGAACACGATGAAGATCATGGCGACAAGGAAGAACTTCACGGGGAATCGTTCGGGCACATCTCGCCCGGGGACGATGCCGCACTCATAGGGAGAGGACTTCGAGGCCGACGGGCGACGAGGTGCGAGAATCTTGGATACGAGGATGCTGATCGCGGCGAACAGGATGGCCAGCACCAGCATGGCGAAAATGGGGAGGTACTGACCCACGGATCAGGCCCCCTTCGCAGCTTCGGCGAGGGCCTTGTTCTTCATGAGGACCTTCTCACGGTTGTGCAGGGTCCAGGCGAAGATGATGAACAGCGAGACCGAGATGAGGAAGTACAGGAAGGGGATCAAGCGGACGCTGCCGAGATCGCGGACCAGGACCACCGAATAGACCGGCGCGGAGGTGTCGATCTTCGGCAAGGGCGGCGGCTCACCTGGCTTGGCTTCTTGGGTGACGACCTTCTGAACCTGTACCACGGCGTAATGGGTTGGGTGCTTGAACGTCGCGGCGATCTTCACCCGGAACACTGCACGGCAGACCATGTCGGTGTCGGCGCATTCGTCCTCACGCTGGGGCTTACCGCCGTATTCCCAGGTGTTGAGTTTCTTGTACGCGGTGGGACCAGAGAAGATCCCTGCGTTCACAAGCGCCACATCGGCGGCAGCCTGGGACTCACCAGCAGCCGAGGAGGCCACGAGGCTCCACCCGTTCATGTTCTCCGACTTGATGTATTCCGACACCACCTCGGGATGACTGGCTTCGAGATCAGAAAGAATGAATCCGTTCGGATACTCGGCGGCGAGTTCGGGATTATCGGCGAGGATTTCATCGGCGGTCGGCAGCGATGACGGATCAACAAGTCCACCAACCTGCGTGGTCTTCGGTGAGCCGGAACCATTGACATAGACCTCAACCGGCTTCCAGGCACCGTTGTTGCCCCGAGGACCGATGGCCGGAGGCGTGATCCACCAGGTGAGGGTGAGGATGGTGAGCCAGCCGAACAGCCCGGTGAGCGCAAGGAGCATGCCCAAGCGGGCGCCGACGTTGCTGGCGAGCAACAACCACACCGAGCCCATCAGCACCCCAACGCCGACTCCGACGACGAGGATGCCACGGATGCCCGGGTTGAAGGCGATACCGGCGAGGATCTGGAGATGGTGCATGATCAGAGGCTCCGCTCGTAGGCGACGACTGCGGCGATCTGTTCCTGGGTCAGCATGACCTGATCAGGCGACATGATTGCGGTCTTGGGGTCGACGGCATTGGGATTGACTCCGAAGCTGCCCATGCGGCCGCTCGACATTCCCTGACTGCCATAGGAGGTCTGGGCCTTGGGATAGGCCGAGACGAAGGCGATCTGCTGATCGGCGGTCGGGAACTGACGGATCTCGGATCCATCCCGAAGGTTGGGGCCGAAGCCGCCGCCACCGGGAACCTGAGCCTGACCGTAGGACCAGCCCTTGGTGTGGCAGCGGGCGCAGGAATAGGCGCCGCCGGCAAAACTGTCGGAGTAGCCGAGATTGAAGACCGCTTCGCCAAGGGTCTTGTAGGAGCCGCCGGCAACCGTGCAGTTACCGGTGGAATCGGCTGCACAGGTCTTGTCGAGTTCGGCCTGCACAGCAGCCTTCGACTCTTCGGCCGGAATCTGAATGGAGATCAGGTACTCGATCACGTCGGCGATCTGCTGCTCGGTGAGCGGACCGCCACCCGGTGCGCCCCATGCCGGCATGGGCGAGAACCCGCGGCCGTAGTTGAGGATGAGCGTGACCTGCTCGGGGGTGTAGCGGTACATGATCGTGTTGAGAGCCGGAGCTTTCCAGGAGACTGCTGCCACGTAGTCGCCGGTTGCGGGATCGGTGATGGTGTAGTTGGCCACACCACCGACGCCATTGGGACCATGACAACTCGCGCACTGGGCGCCGTTCACGTAGGTGTTCTCACCACGCCTGATGGCGATGTCCTTGAACTCCTCAACGGCGTTGGTCTGCCGACTCGGCTCAGCGAGCCAATAGAGCGGGAAGGCAATACCGATGACTGCGAGGATGACCAGCCCTGCACCGAGAGTGCGGTCAAGTTTCTTGGTCTCGAGTTCGTCATCGTCGAGATAGGGCCTGCGATTGGCGGCAAGCTCGATCTCGGAACCCACCTCGGCGCGGCCCTTGCGCATGTTGAACAAGATGGCGATGGCGAAGACGATCAGCAGAAGCACACCGAGCGTGATGCCGATGGTTCGAGCCGCATTGGCCAGAACGAGGGTAGAGGTGAAGTCGTACATCAGTGTCCTCCGCCCACGCA
>WLCQ01000093.1 GCA_009705225.1 Actinomycetota bacterium
GCACAGCGTGAACGGCAGCGACGTCGTGGTCGAGGTCGGTCAGCGGAAGCTCGGGAGTGAGGCAGGTGATGCCCTGCCGCTCGAGTTCATCGATGAGCGGGGCGAAGCACCAACCGCCATGAAAGGCACCGTGGGTCAGAACGATCGTGGTCATAGCGCGCACAGTACGCGGATCTCAGCCCTTGAGCAGGAAATCGGTGTCGTCGTTGCGCAGTAGAAGTTCCACTTCCTCGGCCAGCAGCCAATTGGCATCGAGCATCGGGTCGGCATCGAGGATGGAGATTGCTGTCTCGCGGGCCGCCACGACCCATTCGCGATCACGGCGCAAGGACGCCAGCTTGAGATCGTTCTGCCCCTTCTGACGCTCCCCCATGATCGTGCCCTCGCCCCGCAGATCGAGATCAATCTCGGCCAGTTCGAACCCGTCGGTGGAATGCACCAGTGCTTCGATCCGGGCTTCGCCATCGGCGGTGGTGGGTTCGCCCACCAACCAACAATGCGACTCCGCCGCACCGCGACCGACCCGGCCGCGCAACTGATGGAGCTGGGCGATGCCGAAGCGGGCCGCGTCGAGGATGACCATGACCGTGGCGTTCGGGACGTCGACCCCCACCTCGATCACTGTGGTCGCCACGAGCACATCGAGTTCGCCCCGACGAAACGCTCCCATGACTGCCTCTTTGTCGGCCGCGGGCACTCGTCCGTGCAACAGACCGACCCGCAATCCCGAGAGTTCGCCCGCCGTGAGTTCCTCGAAGGTCTCGTGCGCGGAGTGCACCTCGAGCTTCTCGCTCTCATCGATGAGCGGACACACCACATAGGCCTGACGACCAGCGGCGACCTCGTCGCGCACCTGCTGCCACACATCGGCCTCATCGAGTTCGCTTCGGGCCCATCGGGTGACGATCGGTGTTCGACCCGGGGGCAATTCATCGAGCACCGACACGTCGAGATCGCCATAGACGGTCATGGCGGCGGTGCGCGGAATGGGTGTCGCGGTCATGACGAGCACATCGGGAATGGCCTGACCACTTCCCTTGTCACGCAATGCCGCTCGCTGCTCGACACCGAACCGATGCTGCTCATCGATCACAACGACACCAAGAGAGCCGAACTCGATCCCCTCGGAGATGAGCGAGTGCGTGCCGATAGCGATGTCGATCGAACCGTCGGCGAGATCAGCAAGGATGCGTCGGCGCTCGCCGGCCGGCGTGCGATTGGTGAGAAGCACCACTCGCAGTTGGCGTTCGAGTCCGGCGCCGCCGAAGAGGTTGTCCTCATCGGCATCGGGGACCATGAAGCCATCGAGCAGGGCACGGATACCGAGATGATGCTGTTCGGCGAGCACCTCGGTGGGCGCCATGAGCGCTCCCTGATGACCGCCCTGCACTGCCACGAGAAGCGCGGCCACAGCAACGAGCGTCTTGCCCGCACCAACATCACCCTGCAGTAGGCGGTGCATCGGATGACCCTTGGCGAGATCGGTGACGATCTCGCCGATGGCCCGACGTTGGGCGCCGGTGAGTTGATACGGCAGTTGTTCGATGAACCGATCGACGAGCCGGCCGCCGGTACCGTCGCCCACGTCATGGGCGATGCCCACCGCAGTGCGTTCGAGTTCGCGTTTGCGGCGCACAAGTTCGATCTGCACCCGCAGCAGCTCGTCGAAGGCGAGTCGCCGCCGGGCTGCTGCTGCCTCCCTCATGGATTCGGGTGCATGGATTCCTGAGAACGCGGTGTTCCGATCCACGAGGTCAAGGCGATCGAGAAGCGCCGGGTCGAGAGGTTCGGCGAACTCGCCAGAACGACGGAGGGTCTCGGCACACAGGCGCGCCATATCCCAGGTCATGATCCCGGCCTTCTCGGACTGCGGATAGATGGGAACGATTCTTGCGGTCTGATCACCGATCCGGTCGACCACAGGGTTGGTCATCTGCCGGCGCCCCTGGAACAGTTCGATGCGACCGAACAGCACGACCTCTGTACCTTCGCCGAGTTGTTTGAGCCGATAGGGCTGGTTGAAGAACGTGACCTTCAGATAGGAGGAGCCGTCGGTGACATCGGCGATCACCATCGATCGTCCGCTGCGTACCTGACGTTTCTCGGTGCGCACAACCTTCACGAGGATGGTCGCCTCCTCCCCCACCTCGAGGTCAGCGATTCGGGCTTCACGGGAGCGGTCGATGTAGCGACGCGGGTAGTACATCAACACGTCGAGCACCGTGTTCACGTCGAGCTTGGCCAAGGACTTCGCCGTGGCCTCACCGACTCCTTTGAGTTCGGTGACGGGAAGTTGCGCCAACTGCGAGAGCCGTCGCGACACCGGCGCGCCTATTCGATGCCGAAGAGATACGGATACAGCGGCTGACCACCGTGGTGGATCTCGACATCGCAACCGGGGCGGTTGTCGTGCAGCCACACCTCGAGATGCCGGGTGATGGCCTGCGTGGCTCCCTCACCCTCGATGATGGTGACGATCTCATGATCGTCGGTGACCAGTTCCTCGAGCAGCGCAGTGGCAGAGTCCGAGAGATCGGGGTGCACGGCGAGGATTCCGTCGCGGGCAATGCCAAGCCAATCCCCCTCATGAATGGGACCCCGTTCGGTGCTGGAGTCGCGTACCGCCCTGGTGAGTTCGCCCGCCACCACATGCGAGGCAGCAGCTGCCATATCGGAGGCGTTGGATTCGGCAGTGGAACCCGGGTCGTAGGCGAGCAGCGATGCGAATCCCTCGGCCACACCGCGGGTGGGCACGACCCGCACTGTTTTCGTGGTCATGGCGTCGACCTGCTGGGCCACCGGGATGATGTTCTTATTGTTGGGCAGGATGACGACATCATCGGCCGGCGCCGCTTCAACAGCTTCGAGCAACTGGGCAGTGGACGGGTTCATGGTCTGCCCACCGGTGACGATGACCTGCACCCCGAGCGACTGGAATATCCGGCGGATGCCGTCGCCCACCGACACCGCAACGACGGCGCAGGGAACCGGCTCGCGAGCCGCTGTGGGCTCGGGCACCATCGGCTCGGCCTCGCGCACCCACCGCTCCTCCTCGACCTCGTCGAGCAGATCGGTAACGCGGATACCACGAGGACGGCCGACCTCGATGGCCGCCTCGATGGTGGCGCCGATGTCGTCAGTATGGATATGACAGTTCCAGATGCCGTCGCCGCCGACCACCACAATGGAGTCACCCAGGGTGGCCCACACATTCTTGAATCCGCCGATGCGATCGTCGGCGGCCTCGAGGAAGTACATGACCTCGTAGCGCAGGCCGGCGAGCGTGCCGTCGTGGCCGCCACCACCATGGGCGGCGTCGAACGCCGCGAGGAACTCGGCCGATGCGCCCTCGGCGTCCTCGTCGGGAAGCGGAAGATCGCGACCATCGACCAAATGCAGCGCCACATCGAGCAGAAGCAGAAGACCAGTGCCTCCGGCGTCGACCACACCGGCGTCGGCGAGCACCTGCAGCATCGTGGGTGTGGCGGCAAGCGCCTCACCGCCACCGATTCGAGCCGCTTCGAGCACACCGAGCAGATCGGCTCCGGCATCGGCAGCAGCCCGACCGCTCTCGGCGGCCACGCGCACCACGGTGAGGATCGTGCCCTCGACCGGACGCATCACTGCGCCATAGGCGGCGGTGGCAGCAGCATCGAATGCATCGGCGACACAGCCGCCGTCGATGACTTCGTGATCGCGGAACCCGCCGGCAAGACCCCGAAGGATCTGAGACATGATCACCCCGGAGTTGCCCCGAGCGCCCATGAGTGACCCATGGGAGATGGCCGCACAGGTGGCGGCCATATCGGATTCGGCGCCCTCGAGCTCGGTGACCACCGAGGCCAGGGTGAGCGCCATGTTCGTTCCGGTGTCGCCATCGGGCACCGGATACACGTTGAGACGGTTGATGGACTCACGATGGAGCGCCAGGGCATCGGCGAACCCGGCGACGAGCGCACGGAGGTCAGCAGCGGTGAGGGTCTCCTTGATTGACATCGGCGCAGACACTACTTAGGTGAGCGCCGGAGGGTCAGATGTGGGCCCGAAGCCGGCGATTCGAGGAGGCGGGGCTACGAATTGGGCCTCGGCGACCCCACTGCTACTCTTCGGAACCCGATTCATCCGACGTCTTCTCCTGAGGTGTGTAGTCATGGCAGCTGTCTGCGAAGTGTGCGGCAAGCACCCATCATTTGGTATGGCCGTGAGCCACTCCCATCGTCGCACCAAGCGTCGTTGGAACCCGAACATCCAGCGCGTGCGCACCGTCGTCAACGGTGGCACCAAGCGCGTCGATGTCTGCACGTCCTGCCTCAAGGCAGGCAAGGTCGTCAAGGCGACCCGCTAGTCGTGATTGCCACCTCGTTGCAGGGCGTGGTCAAGGCCTACGACCCGATCTCCGGCGACGGCACCATCATCTGCGACTCGAACCTGAACGAGTACGAACTCTCGCGCTCGGCTCTGCAAGGCTCGATCTTCCGCATGCTGCGACAGGGTCAGCGCGTCGTGTTCGACGTCAATGACGAAGCGCTCGCAACACGTCTTCGCATGGGTTCCGAGGTTGACATGGGAACCCCGGGTTTCCCGCAGCAGAACCCCGGCGACTCGCAGCATCCTCAGGGCGGCACCCCCGCTTCCTGAAACACCAGCACGAACACCTTTTCTCATCGCATGAAACGCGTGTGCTTCGGCGCACCATCCCACGGAGGGTTCCATGTCCGGTACGACCACCAACCAGAAGCTCATCGCATGGGTCGAGCAATGGCGCGAGATCTTGCAGCCCGACGATGTCTATTGGTGCGACGGTTCCGCTGAGGAGTACGAGCGTCTCTGCAATGAGCTCGTCGCTGCCGGCACGTTCCGCACGCTGAACGAGGCCAAGCGCCCGAACAGCTATCTCGCATTGTCCGACCCGGGCGATGTCGCCCGCGTCGAGGACCGCACCTACATCTGCTCCGAGCGAGAGATCGATGCCGGTCCCACCAACAACTGGCGCGAGCCGGCCGAGATGCGCGCCGAGCTCACCACCCTCTACACCGGCGCCATGAAGGGACGCACCCTGTATGTGGTGCCGTTCTCCATGGGCCCGCTCGGCTCCCCCATTGCCCATATCGGCGTGCAGCTCTCCGACTCCGCCTACGTGGCCGTCAACATGCGCATCATGACCCGCATGGGCCAGGGCGCTCTCGACGTCCTCGCCGACAACGACTGGGTGCCATGTGTGCATTCGGTAGGTATGCCGCTGGCCGAGGGCCAGGCCGATGTGTCGTGGCCGTGTGATGCCGAGAACAAGTACATCGTGCACTTTCCCGAGACCAGCGAGATCTGGTCCTACGGCTCGGGCTACGGCGGCAACGCCCTGCTCGGCAAGAAGTGCTTCGCCCTGCGCATCGCCTCCACCATGGCCCGCGACAACGGCTGGATGGCCGAGCACATGCTCATCCTCGGCCTCACCTCGCCCGAGGGTGTCAAGAAGTATGTGGCCGCGGCGTTCCCGTCGGCTTGCGGCAAGACCAACATGGCCATGCTCATCCCCGCCCTTCCGGGCTGGAAGGTCGAGACCGTCGGTGACGACATCGCCTGGATGAAGTTCGGTGCCGATGGTCGTCTCTACGCCATCAACCCCGAGGCTGGTTTCTTCGGTGTGGCTCCGGGAACCTCGGCGTCCTCCAACCTCAATGCGCTGCATTCGGTCGATGGCAATTCCATCTTCACCAATTGCGCCCTCACCGACGATGGCGACATCTGGTGGGAGGACCTCACCGACGAGCCGCCGGCGCATCTCATCGACTGGAAGGGTCAGGACTGGACCCCCGAGTCCGGCACCCCCGCCGCCCATCCCAACGCCCGCTTCACCGCTCCGGCCGCTCAGTGCCCATCGATCGCTCCCGAATGGCAGGACCCGGCCGGCGTGCCGATCTCGGCGATCCTGTTCGGCGGTCGTCGCGCCACCAACGTTCCGCTGGTGACTGAGGCCTACGACTGGCGCCAGGGTGTGTTCCTCGGCTCGATCATGAGCTCCGAGAAGACCGCCGCTGCCGCTGGTGTGGTCGGCGAACTGCGCTTCGATCCCTTCGCCATGCTGCCGTTCTGTGGGTACAACATGGGCGATTACTTCAAGCATTGGCTCGAGATCGGTGAGGCCACCGACGCCGCCAATCTGCCCAAGCTGTTCTGGGTCAACTGGTTCCGCAAGAGCGATGACGGCAAGTTCCTGTGGCCGGGCTTCGGCGACAATTCCCGCGTTCTCAAGTGGATCGTTGATCGCCTTGAAGGCACTGCCGAAGCCGTCGACACCGCCATTGGTCGCGTGCCGGCCGCCGGTGCGCTCGACGTGAGCGGACTCGACATCGACGAGGCCACCATGGCCACGTTGCTGTCAGTCGACAACGCCGCCTGGGCCGCTGAGCTTCCGCAGATCGAAGCCCACTACGACTCGATCGGCACGCAGCTTCCGGCCGAGCTTCGCGACGAACTGCGCGAGCTCGAGAAGCGCCTCACCGTCTGAGCAGCCCACCATGTAGCGTCAGGCGGAATTTCGCACTCGCTATGCAACCAAGGGGTCAACATGTCAACGCTTCTCACCGCGTCTGAAGACGTCATCCACGGCGTCATCGGAGCGATGCGATTCATCGCGACTGCAGGGGCCACCCGGCCGTTCGAAGGTCCTGAAGCAGCGATGGTCAACGCCATGGCACTCACCTTCGAGAGTGGCCGTTCCGGTCTGGCCATCGGTGGCTCGGTGCTTACCCCCCATGGCGACTGGACAACCGAGGATCTCGCGTTGTCCGAGTTGCGCCGCCTGCTTCCCGATGCCCGATCACGTCACGAGGCAGTTGTCGCAGCCACCCTCTGCGTCCTGATGAGCGACGAGTTCGACCCGGCAGGCGAGGAAGCGCTGCTTGCCCTCGCCGAGGAGCTCGGTGTCGATAGCGAGGCCGCGGCCGTCATCGAGCAGATCTGCAACGACTCGGCCGCAGTCGCCGGTTCCGACCTCTTCCGCCACTTTCTCGCGGAACGTTCCGACGTCTCACTCGAGGTCATCACCGACCGCATGTCGCGGCTGGAGGATCCCCTCACGACACCGACCGACGAGTACGAGGCCTACGTCAACCTGCTCAATCGATGCCCAGACGGCTCTGTCGGTGCCGAACTTGTGCGTTTCTATCGTCACACCGGCTACGACATCCCCGGCACGCCGGGTCTCCCGCCGCTTTCAGTGTTGGGTAATCACGATCTCCATCACATCCTGGCCGGCTACAGCACATCCAACGTCGACGAGGTCAACGTTGCGATGTACACGGCGTCGAACAGCACAGATGGCGGCATGTACTACCTCGCCGTTGTGCTTATGCAGTGGCATCACAACGTGAAACTGAGCCCGTTCGAACCTGCCCACTGCGTGCTCGATCCGACACAGTTGGCTGAAGCAGCATGGCGCGGGGCTTCAACCGGGTTCGACGTGAGCGACCGATCCTGGGACTGGAAGGCCATCCTTCCCGAAAGCCTGGTGGAAGTGCGAGCAGAACTCGACATCACCCCGGGCGGGACGGTTCCCATCGGCGGGAAATGGGACGCTCTCGGGCGTGGGCTCGACTGAGCAACCGACACACAAGGCTTCACTGCGACGCAGCTGATCAGACCCGGGTGGCTACGAGCATGGCGCGGATGCCGAGGCCCATGATGAACAGACTGCCGAGTCCGTAGAGCAGGTACTTGTGCTTCTCCATCTGCTGGCGGTAGCTGTAGATCAGACCGACGGCGATGATGGCGACGAAGCCGTAGAACATGTGGAACTTGGGAGCGGCGATTCCCTGACCAGCAACCATGCCCACGCCGAAGCCGACCTGTACGAAGATCGTGAGTTCGGCGGCCACGATGAACCACCACAGTGCGCGGGTGCGCAACGGGGTGAGCCAGTGCGCCGCCAATGCCCACAAACCAGCAATGGCGTTGCTGAAGATGACGAACCAGGCCCAGGAGTTGTGGAGCTCGGTGAGCATGAGATCAGTGCTTCGGGTCGGCGCTGACGACGGGCTCGTACGACCAGATCTCGCTGGCCACGCTCATGGGGCGCTGCGCACCCTCGGCGCCCGGATGCCCACCGGGATGTCCACCCTGTGCTCCACCCGGATGACCACCCTGTGCTCCAGCAGCACCAGCAGTGCCGCGGTGACCGTCGGCGAACGCCGGCGAACCAACCCATGCGTTGAAGGCATCCTCATCGCGCCAGCGGGTGATGACCAGCCACTGTTCGCGACCATCGGTGGGCTTGAGCAGTTCGAAACCCTCGAAGCCGTCCTGCCCGTCGACGGCGCCAGCACGGGCGGCGAAACGATGGGCGAGTTCATCGCCGGCCTCGGCCGGCACGGTGATGGCATTGATACGGATGATCGACATGGAGAGAATCGTTGCCGCGCTGCCACGACCGCGCCAGTCCGCCGCTCTCGTAGACTCCGGACATCATGTTGAAGGCCAACGATCCCTGCTGGTGCGGCAGCGGTAACAAGTACAAGCGCTGTCATCGTTCGCGCGAGCATCAGCTCGAGCCGGGCAAACTCAGTGCCTGGCGCACCGTGCCCGCCGACATCGCCCGCCCCGACTACGCCGAGACCGGCGATCCCGTGCGACGCCCCGAATCTCGGGTGAAGTCACCCGATGTCATCGACCGCATGCGCAGGGCCTGCCTCGCTGCGGCCGAGGTGCTCGATATCGGTGCTGCGGCCATCGCCCCCGGGGTCACCACCGATGCCATCGACGCCATCGTGCATCAGGCCTATATCGATCGCGGCGGCTATCCGAGCACACTCAACTACCGCGGCTATCCCAAGTCGCTGTGCACCTCGGTCAACGAAGTGATCTGTCACGGCATCCCCGACGACCGGGCACTGCGCGATGGCGACATCGTCAACCTCGACGTCACGATCTTCCTCGATGGTGTCCATGGCGACACCAACGCCACCTTCTTCGTCGGTAATGTCGACGAGGCTTCGCGTCGGCTCGTCGAGGTCACTCGTGAATGTCTGGCCCGCGGTATTGCCGCGGTGAAGCCCGGTCGACCGTTCTCCGATATCGGTCGGGCCATCGAGGACCACGCCACTGCCAACCACTACGAGGTTGTGCGCGCGTTCGTGGGTCATGGCATCGGCGAGCAATTCCACACCGATCTGCAGATCCCCCACTATTACGAGCCCCGATTCACCGCCATCATGGAAACCGGGATGATCTTCACGATCGAACCGATGATCTCCATGGGCACCGGCCAGCACCGCATCTGGTCCGATGACTGGACCGCGGTCACCGCCGATGGCAGTCGCACCGCCCAGTTCGAGCACACCGTGCTGGTGACCGACGACGGCGTCGAGATCCTCACGCTGGCCAACAACGGCTGAAGATTGCCCGCTGATGACTGCCGACTGATGATCGCCGACTGTCGTCCAACCACCAGGACATCTACACCCTGATCTCTGCAACCCACCGGAACTGAACCCATGCGCCATGCCAGCTTCACCCTCGCCACACTCGAGGTGGATGACGAACCGCTGCGTCTTCTCACCGCCAGTTTGATGGTGGTGCGGCGTCCCGATGTTGCGGCGCTCGACTGGGAGGTCGTGGCCACCACGCTGCCGGGCGAAACGCTCGAGCAACGCCCGGTTCAGCTGGTCATGACCGAGCTGCTCGACGGAAGACTCTTCCGCGGCGATGCATTCGTCGTACGCTCCGACCAGCAGCGCCATGTGTTCCGCGGCGGCGGATCCCTCACTGGCCTCCTGCCCGCTGACGATCTCGAGGACCAAC
>WLCQ01000094.1 GCA_009705225.1 Actinomycetota bacterium
CAGGTCGACGCTGCTTTCACCGCGATCGAGACCACGCTCGGCCCCGTTGAGGTACTCGTTTCAAATGCAGGAATGACCGCCGACATGCTCGTGCTGCGCATGGGCACCGATGATTTCACGTCGGTTCTCGATGCCAATCTCACCGGCGGGTTCCGGGTGGCCAAACGAGCTGTGCAGAAGATGATGCGAGCCCGCTTCGGTCGGATCATCTTCATCGGCTCCGTGGTGGGTTCCACCGGACAGGCTGGACAGGCCAATTACGCCGCATCGAAGGCCGGACTCATCGGTCTGGCCCGCTCGTTAGCCCGGGAGTTCGCTTCCCGCAGCATCACCGTCAATGTGGTCGCCCCGGGACCAGTCGAGACCGATATGTTCGCCGCGGTCTCCGATGACACCCGATCCGCGATCGAAGGTGCAGTACCACTCGGACGTTTGGCAACACCCGATGAGATCGCCGCCGCCGTCACCTTTCTCGCCTCCGACGCTGCTGGCTATATCACCGGGGTCGTACTGCCGGTTGATGGCGGTCTCGGCATGGGCGCTACCTGATGGCCCACCCGGAGTCATCCGATCAGCGGTCCGGCTTCACCAACCACGGCCACTAGCGTGGCCACGAAACCACATCACGCAAGGAGCATCACATGAGTGACGAAGCATTCGAGAAGTTCAGGGCCTGCGCTGTGAAGGTGCTCTCCGTCAGTGCCGATCAGGTCACGATGGACGCACGCTTCGCTGAGGATCTCGACGCCGACAGCCTTGATCTCGTCGAACTCGTCATGGAACTCGAAGAGGTCTTCGACGTCAGTGTCGACGAGTCCGAGCTCGAAGGCATCGAGACTGTCGGTCAAGCGTTCGAATTGGTCACCTCCAAGCAGTGATGGAAGCGCGTCGCGTCGCGATCACCGGCATCGGTGTCATCAGCCCGTGTGGGCTCGGCACCGAGGCGTTCTGGACCGGACTCCTGTCCACCGCACCCGAAGGTCTGCGGCACGTGCAGGACTTCGATCCGCAACCGTTCTTCGACAACCCGAAGGATGCTCGTCGCAGCGATCGCTTCACGCAGTTCGCCCTCGCCGCCGCAGCTGAGGCACTGGCTATGGCCGGCGACATCCCGGGCGATCCAGCGCGCCATGGGGTCTGGATCGGTACCGGTATCGGGGGGCTCACTACCCTCGAGGAACAGGTGCTCGTCCATGATCAGAAGGGTTCCCGCCGCGTCAGTCCGTTCCTCGTGCCGATGCTCATGTCCAACGCCGCGTCGGCTGCAGTTTCCATGCGCTACGGCTGGCAAGGGCCGTGCGAGACCACCTGCACAGCATGCGCAGCTGGCACCCATGCCATCGGCAACGCCTTCAACCTCATTCGTCACGGTCGCTGCGACGCCGTGATCACCGGCTCCTCGGAGGCCGCGATGACCCCCACGGGGATCGCCGGATTCACCAACATGACCGCCATGTCCGGTGAGTGCCTGTCACGTCCATTCGACCGTGACCGAGACGGATTCGTTCTCGCCGAAGGTGCGGGCGTCTTGGTGCTCGAGGAATGGGAGTCGGCCAAAGCCCGGGGTGCCAACATCCTCGCCGAACTCATGGGCGCCGCATCCAACGCCGATGCCCATCACATCACCGCTCCCTCCCCCGGTGGCGTCGGAGCCATCGCCTGTATGCGTATGGCCATTGACGATGCCGGACTGACCCCGGCCGATATCGCCCACGTGAACGCCCATGGCACGTCGACCCCACTCAACGATGCCGCCGAAGCCGCAGCCATCGAGGCAGTGTTCGGTCCCGCCGGTCCCCCGGTCACCTCGATCAAGGGTGTCACCGGTCATTCGTTGGGCGCAGCCGGTGCCCTCGAAGCTGTTTCGATCGTGCTGGCCATACAGAAGGGCCTGTTGCCCCCCACGGCAGGGTTTGCCAACCGCGATCCCGAGATGGCGCCGATCGATATCGTCATCGGTGAGGCCCGCCCCTGGAGCCCGGGGCCGACACTGTCAAACAGTTTCGGATTCGGCGGCCACAACGGCTGCATCGTGATCGGTCCGGCTGACTGAGGGTTCCTGCCCTGCCAGCCCGCTAGGTCGAATGGGGCCCCTTCGCCTCCAGATCGAGCAGCCACTGCTTCGAAGCGACTCCACCTCCGTACTCACCCAGCGCTCCACCAGAGCGCACGACACGGTGGCACGGAACGATCACCGCGATCGGATTGAGACCCATGGTGGTTCCGACTGCCCGGAACGCGTTCGGTCGACCGGACAACCCGGCCAGCTCGCCGTAGCTCACTGTGCTCCCATAGGGCACCGACTCGAGCGCGGTGAGAACCTCACCGCGAAATCCGCGACGGTCCGAACGGTCAAGCGCCACTGTGAAGGAACCTCGCTCGCCCGCGAAGTATTGACCGAGTTCCGAGAGCGCCTGTTCGAGGTGCGCAGCGGCAGCAACAGAGTCGGTTCCTAGGGGGCCATCGACTCGACTATTCCTACCGAAATCGACTCGGGCAACACCGAGATCAGTGGTGACCACGCAGAGTGGACCGATCGGGGTGTCGAGCACTCCGACAGTCATTGCTCAGTCAGCGTCCGCGAAAACGAACAGGATCTCCGCCTCGCAGGCGACTGCATCGCCGACCAGTGCCCGACCGGATCCCTTGCCGGCACGGGCCGACATGCGCCCGAGCGTGATCTCGAGCCGCAACGTGTCACCGGGAACCACCTGGCGCCGGAAACGAGCCTTCTCGACCCCACCGAACAGCGGCAGCTTCCCTGCGTGCGTTGGGTCGCTCAGCACCGCATACGCGCCGAGTTGGGCGATGGCCTCGAGCATCAAGACTCCGGGAAGCGTGGGCCGACCCGGGAAATGACCGATGAAGAACTCCTCATTGCCGCTCAGGTGCCATTCGCCCACGGCACCCTCGCCCAGACGGAGATCGGTGACCAAGTCGAGCAGCAGGAACGGAGCCCGATGCGGAAGCACCTCGATGGGCGCGGGAAACGTCATTCCGCGAGCGCAGCGAGCAGGTTCGCGGGGGTGTCCTTCGGGCTGATCTTGTACCAGACCTGCTCGAGCTTGCCCTTCTCGTCGATCAGGAACGCCGAGCGCACGATGCCCATGTACTTCTTGCCATACATGCTCTTCTCGGCCCACACACCGAATGCTTCCGCCACGGTGTGCTCGGAATCGGACAGCAGCGTGAAACCGAGCGAGTACTTGTCGTCGAATTTTTTGAGCTTCGCCGGAAGATCCGGGCTGATGCCGATGATGACGGTGTCACCCACCTGATCAGCGATATCGCGCAGGCCACACGATTGCGTGGTACAGCCGGGCGTGTCGGCCTTCGGGTAGAAGTACACGAGCACCTTGCGGCCCTTGAACTCGGTGTGGCTGACCGTGTCGCCGTTCTGGTCCAGCAATTTGATCGACGGGGCCTTCGAACCTGGAGTCAGTTGCCCGGGAGTTGGAGTCGCAGTCATGACCGAACGCTAGCGGGGCGCGACGAAGGGGCGCACGAGGCGCCCCTTCGCAGTACGGCTGGAACTGGTCGGACTACTTGGCGCCCTTGGCGGAAGCCTTCAGCTTGGAACCAGCGGTGACCTTGGCGGCCTTGGAGGCCGGCACCTGGATGGGCTCACCGGTCTGGGGGTTGCGGGCGGTGCGAGCGTTGCGATGGGTCTGCTCGAAGCTGATGAAGCCCGGGAGCGTGAGCTTCTCGCCGCCCTTGGCCACCACCTCGTGAGCGATGTCCTCGAACGACTTGAGCGTCTTCTCGACATCGGTCTTGGTCTGGCCGGTGCGCTCGGCGATCTCAGCGATGAGTTCACTCTTGGTCATGACATCCTCCTGTTGGCCCTTCCGGGCATCTAGCGACCCTTGCAGGGATCTTCCCCGAGATCCCCGGGGTTCTCGTGACGAACTCGGGCAGAACTGCCCGATTCCCTAGCTTCGCGGCATCCGACCCATGGTTGGTGGATGGAGGAAACGGTTCGAATAACTATGCAGGTTTGATGATCAACCCGCATCGAGGGTGGTGGTGCCATCGCCGCGCATCGACAGCCCCCCACTGTTGATCATGTGATCAGCGGCCATCACGAAGTACGCAAGCATCGCCTCGTGATCCTCGTCTCCGAGTCGTCGCTCGGTCTGCTCGGCATCGATCGCTGCGATCATGTGGACCAGCCAACGATCTCGCTCGACAGTGCTGATGCTGTAGGGCGAATGACGCATCCGCAGGCGGGGATGTCCGCGTTCCTCGTTGTAGGTGCTGGGCCCACCCCAGTACTGCGCCAAGAAGAGAGAAAGCCGATGACGGGCACCCTCGAGATCGTCGGCCTCATAGAGCGGCGCGAGCACGGGATCGGTCATGACCCCCTTGTAGAACGCATCGACGAGCCGCTCGAAGAACGCCACGCCGTCGACGCGTTCGAACAACGGCTGCTGCGCTTCCGCCATCAGTACGCCGAGTCGAGGGCGGTACGAACCTCGGAGATGAACGCCCCGGCGCCGGCCGGCCCCACACCTTCAAGCACTCGCCGCATGAGCGCCGAGCCGATGACGACACCATCGGCCTCGGCACAGACCTCAACAGCCTGTGCGGCACTGGAGACACCCACACCGACGAGCACCGGCTTGTCAGTGATTGCCTTGAGTCGGCGGGCGATGACGAGCGATGACGAAGCGAGGGCATCGCGCTCGCCGGTGACGCCGAGCAAGCCGACGGCGTAGACGAACCCACGGGCCCGGGCGCACACGAGCGGCAGACGATCGTCGGGAGCGGTTGGCGCGGCGAGCAGCACCGTTTCGACACCGGCGGCGTCGGCTGCAGTGGCCCAGGGTCCGACCTCTTCAAGCGGGAGATCAGGAAGAATCGCGGCACTGACACCAGCAGCGGCGAGCGACTCAGCGAAACGCTGATGACCCATGTGGAATGCGAGGTTGTAATAGGTCATGACGGCGATGGGAACACCGGCGTCGATGGTGCGCAGTTCGTCGAAAATCGTGACGGGCGTGGCCCCAGCCCGGAGCGCGAGCTCGCTCGCTTCCTGGATGACAGGACCGTCCATGACCGGATCGGAGAATGGCACGCCGATCTCGATGGCATCAGCACCGGCGTCGGCGACAGCGCGGACGATTTCGGCCCAATCAGTGCCCAGACCACCGGTGACGTAGGGGACAAGAAGCTTGCGGCCGGCATCGCGGCGGGTTCGAAGCGCGGCTTCGAGTGCACCCGGCTGGGTTGGGGCGTCGGGGATGGTGAGCCCTTCTTCGGCTGGCGTGACCATCAGCCGAGAATGTCCATCATCTGGCCGACGTCCTTATCGCCGCGACCTGACATGTTGAGCAGCACGGTCTTGCCGGCGAGCTGCTCGCGATCACGACTGATCCAGGCCAGCGCATGGGCGGGCTCGAGTGCCGGGATGATTCCCTCGGTGCGACTGAGCAACTGGAAGGCATCGATGACCTGTTCGTCGGTGACGGCCTCGTACCGGGCCCGACCGATGGACGACAGGAACGAATGCTCCGGGCCGACACCGGGATAGTCGAGACCGGCGGAGATGGAATGCGCCTCCTGCACCTGCCCGAACTCATCTTGCATGAGATAGCTCTTCATTCCGTGCACCACACCGGGCACGCCACGTCCGACCGCAGCACCACCAGCGGGTTCGACACCCACGAGTTCAGCGTCGGTGTCGGCGAAACCCGAGAAGATGCCGATGGCGTTGGACCCGCCGCCGACACACGCAGTGACGATGTCGGGCACTCCCCCGTCGAGCAACTTCTCGCACTGGGCACGGGCCTCGGTGCCGATGACGGTGTGGAACTCACGAACCATCCACGGATACGGATGCGGACCCATGACCGAACCGAGGCAGTAATGGGTGGTCTCAACCGTGGCCACCCAGTCGCGCATCGCTTCGTTGACGGCGTCCTTGAGCGTGCGGCTACCGGACACCGCGGGTACGACCTCGGCGCCCAGCAGTTTCATCCGGAAAACGTTGAGGGCCTGTCGCTCGATGTCGACCTCGCCCATGAAGACCATGCACTCCATACCCATGAGCGCGGCGGCGGTGGCCGATGCCACCCCGTGCTGACCGGCACCGGTTTCGGCCACGAGCCGGGTCTTACCCATGCGCTTGGCCAGCAGCGCTTGGCCGAGCACGTTGTTGATCTTGTGGCTACCGGTGTGGTTGAGATCTTCACGCTTGAGCAGCACGCGTACGCCGAGTTCCTCGGAGAGGCGATGGCATTCAGTGAGCGGCGAGGGACGGCCGGCGTAATCGGCGAGAAGGCCATCGAGCTCGTTCCGGAACGTGGGATCGCCCCATGCGCTGCGAAAAGCCCGCTCGAGCTCATGGCAGGCCGGCACAAGGGTCTCGGGGACATAGCGGCCCCCGAACTCGCCGAAACGACCTGAGGATGACGGCTCGGCCAATGCCATGGTGATGCCTCTCTGCGACAGAAACAGCGACGGGGGGACTTCGGTACCCGGAGGGGTGAGGGAAGGCTACGCGTGCTTCGGGTCGATGGAGAACTCAGAAAGCGCATTCGTCGCTTCGGCGATGAAACGCCGAAGCGCGACTGGATCCTTCTGCCCCGGCGAGGACTCGACCCCGCTGGCTACATCCACTCCCCACGGACGTACCGCCTGCACCGCTTCACGGACGTTCTCGGGGGTGAGGCCTCCGGCAAGGATGACCCTGCGACGCTGCGGCAGTGAGCCAACGAGCTCCCAATCGAAGACCTCGCCCGATCCGGGAACCGGTGCATCAAGCAGCACCGCATCGACGTCGTAGTCATCGACCCGCGCAAGCCGGGGGTCGTTCGCCGAGAACGCCTGCACGAGGAACGGCACCCTGCGGCGGACCAGTGCGGCCTCACCCGGGGTTTCCTGACCATGGAGTTGCACGCCCGAGAGACGAGCTACCGAGATGACGTCGAGGATCTGATCGGGATGTTGGTTGCGGAACACGCCCACTGCAGTGACGTCGTAGGGCAACTGCTGGATGATCTCACCGGCCTGCTCGGGAGTGACCTGACGTTTCGAATCGGCAAACACGAAGCCGAGCACCTCAGCACCCATGGCGACAGCCAGCAGTGCATCGGAGGCATTGGTGATCCCACAGATCTTGACGAACACGAGCGAACGCTACCGTCGCGGAGGGGGCGCGCAGGCGATGAGGTCCGAGCTCGACACTGATGGATCAGCCCGTTCAGTCTTCGGCACCGGACTCGTCGACAAGTCGCAGCGCTACCGGCGCAGAGTCGGCCCTATGCGTTGCGTCGAGATGCGTCCCCGGTTGCTGGCGGGCAAGAAGCCAGACGAGGACAAGGCTCAGTACCTCGGGAACATGAATGACCTCGCCGGAGAGCGGAATATTGCCCTGGGCAACATCGAAGATCGCCGTGATGATCAACGAGGTAGCGAGCAGCATCGTGACGAGCAGGAATGCCCTCGCTCGTGACGGCCGATAGACGATCACCAGCAAGGCAATCCCGTATGCCATCGAGAACGCTCCGAGGTGTCTCACCTCATGCGATGGCGCAGCGCCGTCCTCGCCGAGGAACAGTGCCGGCATCGAAAGGGCGACGACTGAAACTGCGACCAGAGCGAGCGCCAGCCGGGTGACTCCCCACCCCCGACGCCATTCGGTCCGGGCCGCTCTCGCCGCGACGGTCGGACCCAGGTCTGGCATTGTCGGGGCGGAATCGACGACGAGTCCTCGTTGCCGGTCCGGGATCGACTCGGCGAATCCTCGGCACTCCGAGCAACCCTCGAGGTGCAACCCGATCGTGGACTGGTTGAGTCCGGGCTCCTCGCCGTCGGCAAGCGCGGAGATCGATTCGACGACCTCGCCGCAGACCACACTCTCCTCAGCCATCAGCGTGCTCCCGGGGATCCGGCGGCGATCACCGCCGCCGCACCGGCGCGATACTAGAGCTGTGGCTGCGCACGATCCTCTGCATGAATTGGTGAATGCCGCCAGGGAAGGCGACGACCGTTCGGTTGAGCAGCTGGTGCGACTCACGCAGCCAGCGATCTGGCGCCTGTGCAGTTCACTCGGTTCGGCGGGCGAGGTCGAAGATCTGGTGAACGAGACCTACATGCGGGCGCTCCGATCGCTCGGAACGTATCGGGGCGAGGCATCGGTGCGCAGTTGGCTACTTTCAATTGCCCGCAATGTCTGTGCCGATCATGTGCGTAGTCGGGTTCGCGATCGACGACTCCTCGAACGCCTCCAGACCCAGCATCGGTCCTCTGCAGCCTCTGCGAATGGCGAGGGCCATACCGCAGCGCTTCTCGACGCCCTGCACCCCGACCGCAGGGAGGCCTTCGTGCTGACGCAACTGCTGGGATTGTCCTACGACGAGGCAGCAGTCGTGCTCGAGGTGCCGATCGGCACTGTGCGCTCCAGAGTGGCCAGGGCACGTGTGGATCTCCGCGCTTCGGTGACCATCGCCGAGGCGAACTGAGTTACCACCGGATCCGGCTAGGACCCGGACCGACGCCGAATCACAACGAACGTTGCTGCACCAGCCGCGGTGAGCACCGCCGCTGCGACAACGACGATCATCAGACCCGAGCTGGATCCTTCTCCGGACGACGGCGCTGTTCCATCATCACCGGCGACCGTTGCGTCGAGCGCACGGACATCGGCGCGCGACACCGTCGAATCGGACGATGGCGTGCTGTTGGGACCGGGATCGGATCCGCCGGCGGATCCGACCACAACCGGATCTTCATCTGCAACAGCCGGGGAAAAAGGTGCTCCTGCGGGTCCCGAATCATCTCCACGGGTCGTCGGAACAGCTGGCACCTCGGTGATCGGCGGATCTCCGCCGTCCGCCATCACGATGGCGGTGTCCTGCCACAGAACGTTTTCACCGGTGCTGTAGATCTGGACAACGGGAAACGCAACCTGACCGGTGTCGTTGGCGCGGGCAACAAACCGAAATGTCTCATCCTGCGCCTGCTCCGCACCGGAGTCCTTGATGAAGTCGATCTCGCCGGGGCCCGCAGTGCATGTCCATGTCGGGAACGGATCGCAGGAGATTCCTCTCCAACCATCGGGAACCTTGATCCGGACCACGGTGTTGAAGACGTCCTCTGCTCGCTCATGGGGGACATCGAGGGTGAATGACACATCAGTGCCGACTGCGACTGTCGTGGAACTCACAAACGTGGCGTGCGCCGAGGCGGGACCTCCGGCAACGACCATGCCGACCAAACCGGCGCAGAACGCTGCAAGGAGCACCAGGGCCTGCAGTTGGATTCTTTGCTTAGGTCGGGACACCGAGGGAGATATCGACCGACGGGTGAGGATTGAGATCATGCCCCTATGTCGGAGAAGCATCAAAAGAAGTTCCCTGAATTTTCGGGAACTTTGGCAGCAGGATCAGCGACTCCTGAACTGACGGCGAATAAGCGCCGATCACGCGCCGCCCCGGAGCCACCCGCCATGAACCGCACCTCAACTCCTTCTCGCCGGAGTATCCGCCGCACCGGCCTGATCGTTGGCATCTGCCTGGCCGGCCTGATCGCTTCGGCGACTCCAGCGTTCGCCCATGCGGGGTTCTCTTCCTATGCCGGATTCTCGAATCAGCCGAACCCGCTTGGTTCGACAACCTCTCCCTACGCGCCGGGGACTCGATACACCCTCGTGGTTCGCGCCGCGGTCGAGACCACATCACCGTTCAACGGTTCGGATGACACCAACGTCAAGATCGAAATCAATGTCCCATCTGGTTGGACTG
>WLCQ01000095.1 GCA_009705225.1 Actinomycetota bacterium
GAACGCTCCCTCCTGCGCCAGTTTCACGGTCAGTCCACCGTGAACATGAACTGCACCCTTGGGGCGACCGGTGGTGCCGGAGGTGTAGGCGAGAAGTACTGGAGTTTCGGAATCGGTGATCGCTGCAGCTACCGGGGACGCGCCACTCGATCGCAACTCGGCAACCTCGACCACAGCGCAATCGACGCCGAGTTCCCGGGCCTCTGCCGCCGCCTGATCGGCGACTGCCCGCAACGAAACCGGACGGCCTCGGCGTGTCGCAGAGGACGCGGTGACGAGCACGGTGCATCCACCATCCACGAGGCGCACCTGCACCGCACCCGCACCAAATCCTGAGAAGATCGGCACGGCGATCGCTCCGAGTCGGGCGATAGCCAGGAACACGCGCACTGCGTCATCAAGACCGAGCAAGAGTGCTACCCGATCACCGGGCCGTACGCCGCGTTGCGCGAGTGCACCGGCGAGTTGCGCAACCTCATCGCGCAACGCAGCGAAGGTGGCCTGCACGACACGGCCATCCTCGCTCTCACCGACGAGCGCGACCCGATGAGCATGTTCGGGATCATCCGCCCATCGATCGAGACAGACCACCGAGAGGTTGATCGCCCCATCGTCGAACCAACGTGACCACGGCGCTCCTGCTGAGTCGTCGAGAACCCGGGTATGGCGACGCTGGAACGGAGGCCCGAGGAAGTCAATCACGGCATCCCAGAACCACTCGGGGTCACGGATCGATCGTTCGACCAGCGATGCGTAGTCGCCGATGGCATGCGCCGCCATGAACGCCGCGGTTCGAGACCGTTCGCGTGCCGCGGAGTCGGGCAACCACACCGGCTGGGTCACGGGCCGAACACCACCGGGTACTTCGCCCAGTACCCGCGCTCCGATGCCGGATCGCGTCGGGCCGGATCAGACGGATCGGGGCGGACGCCTGCTGCGAGTACGGCATGGAGTGCCACCGGCACCAGTCCGTACAGTTGATCCTGTGCATTGACATCGCCGATCGCATCGGTTCCCGCGGCTAGTTCCTGACCGATGCAGGCGTGCATGCCGAGCCCGAAACTGAGACCCCAAGGAGCCACACCGGACGCGAGGTGGCGATGAGGATCATGTACCTGCGCCGTGTCGCCGAACGCTGCGGTGTCCCGGTTCGCGGCCATGAGATCAATCACAACTTTGTCGCCGGGCGAGATCCGACGACCCCCGGCGAGTTCGATCTCCTCCATAGCCCAGCGCATCGCCACGGGGCTCGAAGGTTGGAGGCGGATCGTCTCGTGGACACAGCGCTGCAGGAACCCCATGTCGCGGCGTGCCCGCTCGGCATCGGCCGGAGCGGTCGAGGCCATCTCGAAGATGGCATCGAGTGTGCGCACGAACGCCGTGGCCGACGTATGCGCACCGGCCAGCAGGTAGAAGCAGGTTTCACGCAGTACCACCTCATCGGGTAGCGCGAGGTCGTCGCGGTTACGAAGCAACACGGTGAGCACATCGCGCGGCAGTTGCTCTTCGCTGATCTCACCACGTTCGAACAGAGCGATCGCTTCCTGACGTCGATGGATCGAAGGCTGGAGGAACTCGGTATCGAAAGCTGCGAGCGCCGCTGCCACCTCGGCCCGCTTGGCCTCGCGGTCGCCGCTGAAATGAGCCAGCGTGGCCCCTTCGATGAACAGCATCAGATACGAATAGAGCCGAAACGTCTCCTCGGGTGTACCCAACGGTCGATCAACCCCCGAAGTGAACGCTGCAAGGTTCATCATCATCTGATGACTGAGTCCGACGAGTTCTGCACTGCCGGCCGCGATGTAGGGGCCAAGGGTTTCGGACACGATCGGAGGAAAAAGTTCGCGCTCGTACAGAGCCTGCGAATCGCGTCGGAACAGTCGGTTCTCGAGTCGGCGACGCGACCGATGCGCATCACCGTGCAGATTCACGAGCACATCAGCCATGACGACATCACCCGCGTCATAGAGCGCCTGACGCAGGTGCTTCTGCCGGAAGGCCTCGCGCGCCTCCTCGTAGCTCGTGATTGTCACTTCAGTCGGTTCGGTCATCCTCAAGCCTCCCTGCTGCCGGTGGTGTTCCCACGGTGTCGGCGGTGCCCGCGCTCACCCAGAGCGCGGCGCGTCGGAGCATCGCCGCATGTGAGGGATGTTCAAGAGATGCCGTGTCGTGGCCAAGGACATCGGTGACAACGCGACCAGCACCCACACTGCGGGCCCACAGCACCGGGTGCACGCGACCGCCATGCGAACCGACGAGTAGTGGAACAAGTTCGGGATCTTCGTCGAGGAATCCATACACCTCATCAACGATCGTGAAGTCATGAAGGCCTGTTGTGATCGGATGTACGCGACCGTGATCGGTGACCGTGATCTCTGACTCCCCAACCGGCGGGTGACTCGACCGCTCCCAGTTCCACGCAGCACCGCATAACCCATGCCAGATCGGTTCGGCGTCGAAGCAGATGACGGCAGTGTGCAGCGCGAGCAGTCCGCCGCCGATCGTGACGAAGTCGCGAATCGCACCGGCGTCGCCACTGCTGAGGTTGTAGGCGCTCGTCTCGCGGAGATGGGCGTAGCGATCCGAGTCCATGCCCCAGTGGAGCGCATGCACCGTGAGCAGGTCGTAGCGCTCAACACCGGTGTTCGCCGCGAGTTCCGCAATCATCTTGTCGGGATGATCGACGATCGTGCTGGCGATTCCGACATCGCGGAACACCCGATCGAGTGACTCAGCGATGGCATCGAACTCATGAGCCGGGCCGCCGATGAGCAGCAGATTACGAGTCATCGGTCACGGCTCGATCCGGGCGTCTGTTCACCCAGACCCACCGAATCGACCGACAGGGGGCGCGGCAGGGAACTGATCACCGAGCCGGTGACGCCTCCGTCGACGAGTAGTTCCGTGCCGTTGACATAGGACGCCTCGGCCGACAACAGAAACAGGACCACCGACGCGACATCGGCGCCGGTGCCGAGCCGGCCCACGGGCACGCGTTCGGAGCGCAACCGACGAATCTCGGGATCGGCGTAGATGGGCTCCGACATTCCGGCGTCGATGAGACCCGGCGCCACTGCGTTGGCCCGGATACCGAGCGGTCCCCATTCGAGAGCCATCTGCGTGGTGAGGCGAGCAATACCGGCCTTGGTGGCGCCGTAGGCACCAGCGTTGGGTCCGGCGGCAACTCCATTCATCGAGGTGACAGTGACGATCGCTCCGGGCTGCTCGGCGCCGATGACCCGTCGGGCATAGGCGCGGGCCGAGAGGAACGTGCCAGACAGATTGACATCAACGACAGCGCGCCAGTCACTCGCATCAAGATCAAGCAACGGACCGAACCGCACGATGCCGGCGTTACACACGATGCCGTCAGGCGCAGGCCGCCCGACGCCAGCGGCGAACACGTCGAGCGCGCCTTCAACCTGCGCCTCATCTGTGGTGTCGGCACCGAGGGCGATCGCGTGGTCCCCGAGAGATGCAGCGACTCGCGACGCAGCTTCGATATCACGATCGAGCACCCCAACGATCCACCCGGCTTCCACTGCGCATCGGGCGATCTCGGCACCGAGCCCATTGCCCGCGCCCGTGATGACGACAGTGCGATCGCTCATGGATTGACCAGATCCCAGGTGAGGGTCTGAGCCGCCCACTGCCCGACCTTCTCACCGGCGAGCAGACGGCGCTCGGGCCACGGCCGATCGAGATCAACCGCGCGGCCACGGGAGAACACATGGCGGAATCGGCGCCGGTCGCCGAGCACCGTGACATCAACCGATGGGTCGCCGTCGACCACCAGGAGATCTGCAGCCGCGTCTGGTGCGATCACCCCGATGGAATCAAGCGGTCGACGTAGTGCGATGGCCCCGTTGCGCGTGGCACATGAAATCGCTTCGAGTGGGGTGAGGCCCATTGCGTCGACCAGCAGTTGCATCTCCCGCGCGTGCCAGTGCCCGTAGGGAGTGAGAGCGAAACCGCTCTCGGAACCACACAGGATCGGGACACCGGCATCGAACGCGATGCGCAACATGCCAGCCGTTGCTTCGATCTCACCGCGGAAAAGATCGACCTGCGCAGTGGACGAACCGACTCGATGACCATGATCGGCGAGGTTGGCCAGGAACGTGAAGGTGGGAGCGATGGCACAACCAGCCTCGACCACAGCCTCGACGGCCGCCTCATCGAGAAATGACGCGTGCAGGATGAGATCGACGCCGGCGAGCGCCGCGAGTCGGGTGGATTCGGCACTGCGGCAATGCGCGATGGCTGGCGTGCCCAGCGCATGGGCGGTTTCGGTGACAGCGCGAAGTTCATCGAGCGACCACACTGTGAGTTCACCGTTCGAGTTAGGCAATGAACCGGTGACATGGATCTTGATCCAGTCGGCGCCGTATTTGATCTGCTGTCGGGTGGTGCGAACTATTTCGTCGCGACTGCCCATGACATGGGCATAACCGAGATGCCCGTCGTCGGGGATCAGCCGACCCGCGGTTCCGCCTGCTGCTGTGAGCAGGGCGTTAAGCCCCGACACCATGCGCGGCCCCTCGACGATGCCGGCCTCGATGCCGTCGCGCAGAGCTGGCCCGAGATCGAAGATGCAGTCGGCATCGAGGAATCCGGTGACACCCGCAAGCAGGAGCTTCTGGACGTTGAACGCCGCCACGAGCATCGCGGTGGACTGCGGGCGATGGAAGAACAACTCATCGTTGCTGGCCGGTTCGCCGAAGGTGATGTGACAGTGAGAATCGATGAGACCCGGCATCACGGTGAAACCGGAGACGTCGATGACCTCGACCCCGGGGGCGGCCGAACCAGCGGCCTGCGGCCCCACAGCCACGATGCGATCAACCTCGAGCAGGACATCGGTGTTCGGGCGAACGGCGGCCCCGGTTCCGTCGATCACCGTGCCGCCGGTGAGCAGCACCTGTTCAGCTGACCCCATCGAACCCCCAGACCATCGTGTACCCGCCTCGAACTGCCAGCGGGAAACGTCGGAACCCCCTCCGACTTAACGACGTTAACCGACCCGGGGGCCGGTGCGGTCGGAGATTCTCAGTCGGTCAGGATTGATTCGAGGAACGGCGCATCTGTCTCACGAACGCCGTCGAGTTCGATGAACCACTCCGTGCCGAACGCCGAGGTGAAAACCTCGTCCGGCATCTTGAAGAAAAACGAGTCCGGACCGATCTGGGAGCGGTGGAGGGCCATGGCGGCACGCTTGGTGTCAATGGCCGCCGACACGTCGACGGCATGCGTGATGAGCGCCTCGGGCGAACCGAACTCACCGCGTTCTGCGGCCTCAGCCCGGCGTCGCATCTGTTCGGCGGTCTCGCCCTCGATCTCTCCTTCGATCTCCGTCTCGACCACAGCTTCGGCGGACGGGCCTTCGACCGCAGGCCCGTCATTTTCGAAGAGGTGCGCATTGTCCTTCATCTGCCGCAGGATGCGATCGCGGTTCATCGTGGACTGGAACACCCGCCCGACTCCGGCGAGTTCAGCAGCGCGTCGACCAACACGGTGCACCTGGATGTGATCGGGATGCCCATAGCCGCCGTGTGAGTCATAGATGGTGAGCACGTCGGCACCGAACCGGCGCAGGATGTCGGCAAGGCGTTGCGAGGCTTCTTCGACATCGGCCTGCCAGAAGCAGTTCGGATTGTCGTTCGATGGCTCACCGATCATGCCGCTGTCCTCGTAGCCGAGGAACTCCACATGATGAAGGCCGAGGACCTCGGCCGCCTGATGGGTCTCGATGACCCGGCGCTCCCACAACGGCTCGCCCTCAGCAAGAACACCGGGCTGGGGTTCGCCCTGCTCGCCACGGGTGGCGGTGACGAGCACGACGCGATGTCCGGCAGCCGCCGCCAGTGTCATGGTGCCACCGGTGGCGATGGCTTCGTCATCGGGATGAGCGTGGAAACACACGAGGGTGGCCATCAGGCGATCGCGCCTTCCGCTCGGAGCGCAGCGAGTCGGTCGGCATCGGCGACACCCCACTCGGAGAGCACCTCATCGGTGTGCTGACCGGGATGCGAGGGCGGTCGTTGGATGCCCTCGGTGGTGCGAGAGAAGCGATGTGCGGGCGCCGGCTGCACCACGCCACCCACCTCGACGAACGCGTTGCGAGCGACCATATGCGGATGCTTGGGTGCCTCGCCGAGCGACAGGATCGGAGCCACACATGCGTCGGAGCCGTCGAAGATGACAGCCCATTCGTCGCGGGTCTTGGTGATGATGACTGCCGCAAGACGTTCCTTGAGATGCGGCCACATGGAGCGATCGTTCTGACGAGCAAACTCCTCATCGCCGGCGAGGCCGGTCTTCTCCAGCAGTTCGGCGTAGAACTGTGGTTCGATCGCTCCGACTGACAGGAACTTGCCGTCGGCGCACTCGTACACCTCGTAATAATGCGCACCAGTGTCAAGCATGTTGACGCCGCGCTCATCGCTCCAGATGCCCATGGCCATGAACCCGTGCATGAATGTGGTGAGCACCGCTGTGCCATCGACCATGGCGGCGTCGACAACCTGACCCTTGCCAGAGGTGCGTGCCTCGATGATTCCGCACGCAATGCCAAACGCGAGCAGCATGCCGCCACCGCCGAAATCGCCCACCAGATTGAGCGGCGGCTGTGGTCGCTCATCGGGTCGACCGATAGCCCCGAGCGCCCCGCCGATGGCGATGTAGTTCATGTCATGGCCAGCCATATGTGCCATGGGTCCGGTCTGACCCCAGCCGGTCATACGGCCGTAGACAAGTTTCGGATTGCGGGCAAGGCAGGCGTCGGGTCCGATGCCGAGGCGTTCGGTGACACCGGGACGAAAACCCTCGATGAGTGCATCGGCGTTCTCGACCAGCGACAGCACGGTCTCGATGCCGGCCGGGTTCTTGAGATCAACACCGATGGATCGTCGACCGCGGTTCATGACGTCCTTGGGCGGTGTGTCGGGATCACCTCCGTAGACCTGACCAGCGCGATCCACACGGATGACATCAGCGCCCATGTCGGCCAGCATCATCGCCGCGAACGGGCCCGGCCCGATTCCGGCGATCTCGACGACACGTACTCCAGCAAGTGGTCCCATGGGATCTCCTTCGATCAGAACCCTGCCAGCGTATTCCACCTACCCGGAGCGGGGATCAGCGCAGCAATGACTTGACCGACGAGGGGATGACACGCTTCACCGGTGCTGGCACCGCACCGGCGATCCGTCCCGACAATCCGCGTCGCTGTTCATCCCCGCTGGCCCAACGTGTGCTGCTGCGCTTGACTCGCTCCGGGCGACCGTTCGAGTAGTAGTAGAAAGCCATCGATCGTCGGGTGACGCCCTCAGGGGTTCGAAGCGGCTCAGGATGGCCGTGGAACGAGTCAGCCAAGGTGGAAAACACCACGACCCGTCCAAAGATGGGATCGATCTGTTTGGCACATCCGCTGCGGTCCCGCTCCCACAACTGAAGTTGCCCTGCCCACTGCGGGTCCCAGTCCTCGTTCAGGTAGACAAGCACGTTGAGGCGACGGTCGAGACCGTTCCGGTGGTGAGTGAAATCGGCGTGTACGTCGAGCTTGCCGCCGGCCACGATCTGATGCATGCCGCCACCAACGAGACCGGCATCGACGATGAGCGCCTCGATCCCGGTGAGTGCGGTGAGGCTCTGGAGGAACGCCCCCGAGTTCAGCTCACCGACCAGCACGCGAGACGCGGGGCCAAAGCTGTTCCAGTCGTTCTCCGCCGACTTGAACTCATGGGCAGAGTTGAATTGGGTCGACATGGAAGGAGCATCGGGGAATTCGGTGAGAACAGCGTTCAGGAGATCAGCGGGGAGCAGATCATCGAACACCGCGTGCGGGAATGGAGCAGCGGACGCGTAGGCGGGGCCTGCGGCCTCGAAACGCTCACGGATGGCTCGTTGGTCAATCATCGGGATCATCCTGCTCGCGCAGCCAGCGCAGTCACGTGGTGGATCACCGTTGCCCAAGACGATGGAGGGAAGTCATGCCCGTAGCCTTCCATGCGCAGGAACTCCGAACCCGACAGGGCCTCGGCCGTCCGCTCCCCGCCGCTGATCGGGATCAGTGGGTCGATGTCACCATGGATGATGAGCGAAGGAACATCGAGTTTCCGAAGTGCATCGGTGCGAGAGGGTGCAGTGAGGATTGCGAGGAGTTGATTCGAACCGCCCTGCGGTGCGATGCCCCGGTCGAACGAAAGAGCTGCACGCTCGGCGATCTGGTCGGGGTCGCCGAACTCGGAGCCTGCCCAGAACATGCCCACGGTGACGCACTGATCGATATACCCCTGACGGCCCTCAGCTGGCTCGTTAAGCAGAGCAGCCAGCGCCTCCGGGGTGGGCTGACCCACATCAGGGTCGCCAGTGGTCGAGAACGCAGAGACGAGTGAGCGAACTCGCGATGGTGCGTCGATCGCCATCTGCTGGACGATCATTCCGCCCATTGACTCGCCGAACAGATGCACCCGATCAAGACCGAGCGCATCGCAGAGTCCCCAGGAATCGGCCGCCATGTCGCCAAGCGTGTACGGGACCTCGACATCGAGTCCCTGCATGAAGCTCGCCGCAGCTTCCATCACGTCGATCTCGGAGTCGATCCAGGTTGAACGACCGCAATCGCGGTTATCGAAACGAATGACGTAGAACCCACGATCGGCAAGACCCTGACAGAACTCGGTATGCCACCAGACCAATTGTGCGCCGTTTCCTGCCACCAACAGAAGCGGAACATCAGTCGGATCGCCGAAGGTCTCGTACTCGATCTCGATACCGTTCGATTCAGCGCGCATCCCCGAATCATTCCCGTCACCCGAGAATCGGTCAAGCCACCGGAGTACCGTCGGCGTTCGTGACGACCTCGCAGGCAGTCCCCCCTGAACCCACCGCTGCGGATCTGCGCATTGATCCGCTCTCGGGCACCCCCGCGAGGATCGTGCCGTCGCGTCAACGCCGACCGAACCTGCCCGACGGTGCGTGTCCGTTCTGCCCCGGGGGACTCGAAGCACCCGAGCCCTATGACGTCTTCGCGTTCCCCAACCGGTGGCCGCCGATGGACGGCGGTCGGGCCGAGATCATCCTCTACTCCCCCGAACACGATGCCGATCTCGGAAGTCTCGATCCCGGCCAAGGACGTCGCCTCGTCGATCTCTGGGCTGACCGCTCAGCCGCTCTCGGCGCTCGGGCCGATATCAACTACGTCCTGATTTTCGAGAATCGCGGCGCCGAGGTCGGTGCCACCATCGCCCATCCCCATGGTCAGCTCTATGCCTTCGACATGGTTCCCCCCGCAGCCGCGCACGAGCTCGGGAACCCATACGCCGCTCGCACGTTCGACGCCGCCGGACATGGCGACCGGATGGTGCTCAGCGCAGCGCACTGGTCAGCCTGGATCCCCGAAGCCGCCGGTTGGCCCTATGAGTTGTTGATCGTGCCGACCAGCAACGTCGCTGATCTTCCGTCGCTCTCATCCGATGAACGCGATGAACTCGCCTCCGCTCTCACCGAACTCGTGCGTCGACTCGATGCGCTCTTCGATGCGCCGATGCCCTACATGCTCTGGATCCATCAACGGCCGTTCGATGGC
>WLCQ01000096.1 GCA_009705225.1 Actinomycetota bacterium
GAACGGCTGCTCCGGCTGGCCGAGGCAGGGGCCGATATGAATGCAGTTGCCTCGCGGCTCCATGCGCCGATCGGCCTCGACCTCGGGGGTCGCACCCCGGAGGAGACCGCGATCTCGATCTGCGCCGAAATCATCGCAGCACGTACCGGACGACCGGCGGCATCGCTGTCGGGCACCGATGGCCCGATCCATTGAGCTTCTAGGGAAGCCCAGTGGATGAACACCCGCAGGGCAGACGCTGGCCAGGAGCTGTTTAGCTGAGGCCTGATTCCTCAAGCGCTCGGCGAACCAGCACACGGGCGAGATGCTCGCGGTACTCAACGGTGGCGTTGTTATCGCTCTGGGCTTCGGTGCCTTCATTGGCGCGCTCGGCGGCCTCGGCGGCGGTGGCCCCGGAGTGCAAGGCGTCAACCACGCCAGCGGCATAGAGCGGCGTGGAACCCATGTTGACCAGCCCCACGCCCGAGTGACCATCGGCCCGAACTGCAGCGACACCGACGATGGCCCAGTCCTGGGCGCGACGGTTGAACTTCTGGAACGACCAGCCGAGGGTGTCGAGCTTCGGGATGCGGATTTCAGTGAGCAGTTCGTCGGGCTCGAGAGCTGATTCGAGGAAGCCGGTATAGAACTCGCCGATCGGGATCTCACGCTGGCCATTGGGGCCCTCGACGACAAGCGTTCCACCGAGGGCGAGGACCACCGCAGGAAGATCCGAGGCGGGGTCGGCGTGCGCCAGCGAGCCGCCGATGGTGCCGCGATGGCGAACCTGGGGATCGCCCACATGGCCGGCCGCATGATGCAGCAGGGGAGCGGTCTGGCTGAGCAGTTCACTGATCTCGAGATCGCGGTGGCGGGTGAGCGCACCAATGGCGATGTGATCGCCGGCATCACGGATGAAGCGCAGATCGTCGAGGCGGCCCACATCGACCAGCACAGTGGGCGACGCGAGCCGGAGTTTCATGAGCGGCAGCAGGGAATGGCCACCAGCAAGGAGCTTGGCTTCATCGCCGTGCTCGGCGAGCAGAGCGATGGCGTGGCCAGCGGACTCGGCCCGCACGTAGTCAAACGCCGCGGGGATCATGACGCTGCTCCAGAGCTTTCGGCGGCGCAGGCCAGCACGGATTGCACGATGTTGTGATAGCCGGTGCAGCGGCAGAGGTTGCCCTCGAGGCCGAGTCGGACTTCACGTTCGGTGGGGTTGGGGTTCTCCTCGAGCAGCGACACCGCTGCCATGACCATGCCCGGTGTGCAGTACCCGCACTGCAGACCGTGGTTCTGTTGGAAGCAACGCTGCATGGGGTGGAGGGTGTCACCGTCGGCGAGGCCTTCGATCGTGAGGACATCGCTTCCGTCGGCCTGCACAGCCAGCATGGTGCAGGACTTCACGGACTGCCCGTCGACGTGGATGGTGCAGGCGCCGCAGGAGGAGGTGTCGCAGCCGATGTTGGTGCCGGTGAGCCCGAGTGCTTCACGCAGGTGGTGGGCCAACAGGGTCCGCGGCTCGACCTCGTCGGTGCGCTCGACACCGTTGACGGTCATGGTGATCTTCATGGTCCCCTCGTTTCCAGCATCGCTGTCGCCATATGGTCAGACGGCTGAGAGCGTACCGCACAGGGTCTCCTGCCCCGGCTGTCGATCCTGATGATTGACTGGAGCCATGGAAGGTTCGGAACCCCGATGCGCAGCGGTGATCCTGGCTGCCGGCGCATCCTCGCGCTTCGGTTCTGCCCCCAAGCAACTTGCGAGGTTCAGGGGCCTGCCGATGGTTCGCATCGCAGTTGATGCTGCGCTCGCCTCGGGAGTCTTCGAGGCGGTCGGCGTGGTCACCGGAGCAGTTGAGCTCACCGAAGTCCTGCCCGCTGATGTCACAGTGATCCACAACCCGGAATGGGCGGATGGGCAGGCCTCCTCGGTGCAGGCGGGAGTTCGTTGGGCGTCGGAGCTCGGGGTTGATGCCGTCGTGGTCGGACTCGGGGACCAACCGATGGTCGTGGCCGATGCATGGAAGCTGGTGGCCGAGAGTTCCTTGCCCTCGCCGATCCTCATCGCGACCTACCAGGGCCGGCGGGGGAACCCCGTGCGCCTTTCGGCGGAGGTATGGGATCTACTTCCCTCAACCGGCGACGAAGGCGCTCGTGCAATCCTCAGGCTGAGGCCTGAGCTCGCCGGGGAGATACCCTGCCCCGGCACGATGGTCGACATCGACACACAGGAGGATTTCGACCGATGGAACTGATCAACGAATTTGATGTGAGTGTCCCGATCGACACGGCGTGGGCAGTGCTCACCGACGTCGAGCGGATCGCCCCGTGTCTGCCCGGGGCTCAGCTCCAGGAGATCGAGGGTGAGGAGTACCGCGGAATCGTCAAGGTCAAGGTCGGTCCCATCACGGCCCAGTACAAGGGCCGCGCCACGTTCCTCGAGATGGATGCAACCGCGCATCGCCTTGTGCTCGATGCGGCCGGCCGCGACACCCGAGGTGCCGGTAACGCCAGTGCCATCATCACTGCGCAGCTCACCTCTTCGGGTTCCGGAACGCATGTCACCGTCACTACCGATCTCACCGTCACCGGCAAGGTGGCCCAGTTCGGTCGTGGGGTGCTCGCCGATGTGAGCGCCAAGATCCTCACCCAGTTCGTCGACAACCTCGAGCAGACCGTGCTCATCGATGATGTGTTGTCCATTGCCAATGATGTCGTCGACGATGCTGCCCAACGTGGGGCCGACGTGCTCGCCGAGGCGGCCATGGTCGTCGAGGATGCGGTCGAGGCCATCAAGGAAACCGCGGCCGACGCGGTGGCAGCCGCTGGCGCGGCGATCTCCGAGGTGAAGGCCTCCCCGGTCGTGCGTCGAATTGATCAGCCCGAACCCGAGGCCATCGATCTGCTCGGTTCAGCTGGCACCCCGGTGCTGAAGCGGGCGGTTCCCGTGCTGGGCGTGGCGGTTGCTGCACTCATCGTGTGGCGCCTCCTGCGTCGTCGTCGTTGAATCCGTCCCCTGAGTCGCCGTCGGCGGAGGTTCGGGCTCGGGTCGCCGAACTTCTGGGTCGCGAACCCATGGGTGCGTTCAGCGTGGTCGTGCTCTCGACCTCAGGCGATCCTGCAGTGCTGCGCAACGAACCACTTCTGCCTGATGGAACGCCCATGCCCACGCTCTACTGGCTGTGTGATCCAGCGATCCGCTCAGCGATCGGCACCCTTGAATCCCAGGGTGGGGTCCGAGAGGCAGAAGCAGCCGTGGGTCTCGATGCTGTGCGAGTTGCGCATGATGGCTACGCCGCCATTCGCGATGCCGCCATCCCGGTTGGCCACGTCGGCCCCCGTCCCTCGGGTGGTGTGGGTGGCACCCGTGAGGGCGTCAAGTGTCTCCACGCCCATTACGCCCATTGGCTGGCCGGCGGGGCCGACCCAGTGGGGGAGTGGGTCCATGCCCAATTGAACGAACGCGGCCTGATGCCCGCCGATGCCCCTGTGAGGATCGAGTCATGAACGCACCTGTTGCTGCGATCGATTGCGGAACCAATTCTGTGCGCCTGCTCGTGAGCGACGGCGGCCGGATCACGCTCGAGCGACTCATGCGCATCACCCGACTTGGCGAGGGCGTCGACGCATCTGGTCGGCTCAGCGAGGCGTCCATCGAACGCACGTTGGCAGTGCTGCGCGAGTACCGCGGCGTGATCGATCGATACGGCGTTGAGAAGGTACGCATGACGGCAACCTCCGCCGCTCGTGACGCAGCCAACCGCGAGGAATTCTTTGATGCGGCCGAGGCCGTGCTCGGTGTGCGGCCTGAACTGCTCACCGGCGACGAAGAGGGACGGCTTTCGTTCCTCGGGGCCACTGCCGATCTCGACCCTGCCCGCGGTCCGTTCCTCGTCTGCGATATCGGCGGCGGGTCAACCGAATTCGTCTGGGGAACCACCGAAGCCGAAGCATCGATCAGTACCGATATGGGCTGCGTGCGGATGACGGAAGCTTGGCTGCACAGCGATCCGCCTGATCCACTCGAGCTCAGCCAAGCACTTTCGATCATCGGACTCCACCTCGACGATGTGCTCCGAGAGATCCCGCAGGCCCCGACCGCCACAACCTTCGTCGGTCTCGCGGGCACGGTGAGCACCGCGGCATCGGTCGAGTTGGGTCTTCCCGAGTACGACCGCAACTGCATCCACCATTTCGAACTCTCCCGGGAAGCCATCGAGGATGTGTTCCGCACTCTGGCCACCGAATCCATCGAGGAACGAGCGGAGAATCCGGGTCTTGAACCGCAACGAGCCGATGTCATTGTCGGCGGAATGTGCGTGCTGGTCTCGATCATGCGCCGTTTCGGGTTCGATTCCTGTCTGGTGTCGGAGTCAGACATCCTCGACGGGTTGGCGATGTCGTTGGCCCAGTCGGACTGACCCGTCGCCCATCGACTGCTCGCGTCGAAACCCTGATCCGTCGATCGGTAGGATCAAAACGTGACCCTTCTGCTCGGACGCCGACTCGTGCTGCGTCAGCTCGTGGTCACCGACTTCCCCGCATGGCGAGAGGTCCGGCGCCGTAACGACGGATGGCTCACAAAATGGGAGCCGACCCGCCAACCCGGTACGCCCGATGTCATTGAGGACCGCGATGCATTCGGCGTCCGCTGCAGTGCGCGTCAGCGCGAACGGCAGTTGGGTATCGGCTTCGGATTCGGAATCTTCGTCGAAGGTTCGTTCTGTGGCGAGATCAACCTCTCCTCTGTGCAACGAGGACCGTTCCAGAGCGCGTCAGTCGGATATTGGATCGACGAGGCGCAGGCCGGGAACTCCTACGTTCCCGAGGCACTGGTGGTGCTGGCCAAGCATGCATTCGAGGATCTCCTGCTTCATCGAATCGAGATCGCGATCATTCCGCGCAACTCGGCGAGTCGACGTGTCGTCGAGAAACTCGCCATACGCGAAGAGGGCATCGCTCGTTGGTTCCTCGAGATCAACGGGGTCTGGGAGGACCACGTGCGCTTCGGTCTCACCATCGAGGACTGGCGGGAGCGTGGCGATGAACTCCTGGCTGATTGGGTACAGCCCGGATGACCACCACCCCGTCGGGTGGAGCCACTGCCGATGGCCCAGAGCGTCATGGCACGTTCGTCGCGTTCCGATATCGAAACTTCACGCTCATGTGGTTCGCATCGCTGCTGTCGAGCAGTGGCACCTGGCTGCAGAACGTGGCGGTGCCGTTCGTGATCTTCCGACTCACCGATAGTGGGGTGTGGTTGGGTGTCGCCGGCTTCTTGTCGTACGTCCCGATGGTGATCACAGGTCCGTTGGCTGGTTCGCTCGCCGATCGCTTCAATCGTCGTTCCGTGCTGATGGTGTGCGGAGTGGCGCAGACGATTCTCACCTTGGCGCTGTGTATCGATTACGCGAGCGGTGAGCGTCGCATCGGCGTCATCATCGCGCTGCTGGCGCTCAACAGCACTGCCGCCGGATTCTCGGTGGCGTCCTGGCAGGCATTTGTCACCGAACTGGTTCCTCGTGAACACCTCCTCAACGCCGTGACCCTCAATTCGGCACAGTTCAATGCCGCCCGGGCATTCGGTCCCGCCATCGGCGGCATCGTGTTGGCCACATTGGGCGCAAGTTGGTCGTTCTTCATCAACGCCATGACCTTCGTGGCGATGGTGGTGGCGCTGTTGTTCGTGCATGTGGCCCAGATCGAGCGTCCGCCCCGGGTCGGTCGATCCCGGCCCATCGCGGAGATGATGACTGCTGTTCGTTATGTACGCACCCAGAGCGGGATCATGGTGTGCCTCATGGTGGTGTTCGCTCTCGGATTCTTCGGTGGCCCGCTGTTCAACCTCCTCGTCGTGTTCGCCGATCGGGTCTATGGCATCGGCGACGGCGCCTACGGCCTGCTCGCCGGTTGCATGGGTGCCGGGGCGATCATCGCCGCTCCGTTCGTGGCCGGCCGTGGCAACCGCACTTCGCGCAGCACCATGCTCACAATCGCCATGGTCGGCTACGGCCTGGCGCTGATCTCGCTGGCCGCAGCTCCGGTGGCCATTGTCGGGGCAATCGCCCTGCTGTTCGCCGGGGCTGGGTATCTCGGTATCAGTTCCACCCTCAACACCACCGTTCAGATGCAGGTCGCCGAGAGCATGCGCGGCAGGGTGCTGGCGTTTTACGTGATGGTGCTCACCGTGGCCATTCCGATCGGCTCGCTCATCCAGGGCTGGCTGGTTGACATCATCGGGGTGCAATGGACGGTGGCTGGGGCCGGGTTCCTTTTCCTGTGCGTGTTCGCCGTGTTCCGCTTCGGGTTCGACGCGTTCGGCACGATGGACGATCTCACCCAGGATTCGCTCAGCAGCGCCGACGCACAATTGGCGATCGCCGAAGCTGAAGCAATCGAATCGGCAATCGATCCGATCTAGGGGAACGGAACGGTCAGCTTCGTTCGGTCGGCACTGTTCAGTTAGCCATGTTCAGTCGGCATCGAACGGGCTGGAGTCATCAGCCCGACCGAGATGAACCTGGCCGACCTGACAGGTACTGAGCGCCGGACACCAGCGGCAGGTGTAGCCGGGCCGGGCTACCGGGGCCCGGGTGCCAACACTGAGTTCGTGCAGGGCGCGTGCGCCGTCGACAGCCCGCGCTGCTGCGGCTCGCAGCAGACCCTCGGTGACCGCTTCGGGCTGGGCTCGACCGGCATCGAGGTAGTACGAGGCCAGGAGGCGCGGCGGGGTGCCCAGCCGGAGGGTCTCGATGAGGGCATAGAAGCGCAGGTCGTCGAGGTGGGCGGCCGAGAAGCTGCCGGTCTTGAGATCGATGACCACCTTGCGGGCGGTGCTGCCATCGGCCCGACCGAGTGCGAGATCAGTACGGCCCGAGAACACCACCCGGCCGCCGAGGACCTCGGCCCGCAACCGACCCTCGGTGACCGGGATCCATGAGGCTTTGATGGGTGGGAAACATTCGAGGAAGGTTGCGACGCGTTCGTTGGCGAGTGCCCGTACCTCGGCGCGTTCGACATCGGAGCAGGTAGCCAGCCAGTCGCCAAGGCCATCAGTACCCTCAGCGAGTCGGGCCAGGGATTCGTCGACCAACTGCAGCGGATCGGGCCGACCGCGCCAGTGGATGGAGAGCTCAATGGCTTTATGGGCCACGGTGCCGCGGGCGAGGGGGACACTCCACTCGAAGGGAATATCGCGCTCGGCGACATGGCGGGCCTCGCAGCCGTGCACGGTGGACAGCGCATGTTTCGAGACGAACAGGGGATCGGCGGGGTCAAGTTCGGGTTCGAGGTCACGTAGACCATCTTCGATATCGGCCAGCAGGGTGTCACGCAGGCTCGGGCTGAAGGTGGGGCGCGCGTCGGGAGCGGCGCCGAGGAGATCGAGGACCTCCTGCTGGGCCGGGTTGAGTTCGGTAGTGATGATGGGTGTGGGCTCCGCGTCGGTCACGTCAGCGATCCTACGGAGCGCCCGCGACAGCGGGGGTCACTGTCACAGTGGGTCGCGATACTCAACGGCATGGAAGCAACGTCGCTCAGGTTCGCCACCGCCGCCCGCACGCTGGGTCAGGTCGCGCGCCGCGAGGGGTTGGTTGCGCCCAGTTTCCGCAGTCCGCCGCGCACGGTTGGCCTCGACCGGTCCATCCGGCGACTCCCTGCGGGCGTGGTCGTCTCGGTTCGCCTTCGCGATCGGGCATGGGTCGCCGTGCTCGCCGACATGGTCGATGGCGTCGTCGTTGCCAACCTGCTCGAAAGCATCGACGCCTCCCGGCTGCGAACCCTGCTGTGGGATGCCCTCGAGGCCGAGCAGTCGCTCACCGTGGTCGAAGCGCCACTCCAGCCCGCCCCACGAGCCTCCCTCAGTGCCGCAACGCGCAACGTCGCTTGAAGTCACGTCGATTCAGGTCGCCTACCTTGAGCGAATGCGTTCACTGGAAGGTCACACAGAGTGATTCACGCCGATCTCCGGTCGAGGTACGACGAGGTGGGTTTCCTCGAGCCGTTCCCCCTGCTGTCGGCCACGGAGTGTGACCGAGTCATCCGCGATGCCCGGGCCAGCGCCATGGCAGCGTCCTGGTTGAAGGGGCTCCACGAGTTCGACACAGCATGCACACAGGCGGCGCTCACGCCGGCGCTCGTCACTCTCGTCAGCGAGCTCCTCGGCGACGACGTCATCCTCTGGTCGACGCAACTGATCGACCAGAGCCACGGAGTCCGGCATCGCTGGCATAGCGACGCAGAGGCGATGACCTGGCCCACCGTCGACGTGTGGATCGGCTTGCGCAATGTCGGCTCGAATTCGTTTCTCAGTGTCCTCGAGCGCTCGCACCTCTGGGGTCTGGCGCCGCAGGAGTTCACGCCGACGCTGGACCTACTCGACGACGATGCAGTTCGCCGAGCGGCCCTGGAATTCGATCCCGAGAGTTCCCGTCGGGACTTCCCGATGGAGGTGGGGGAGGTGCTGGTGTTCGATGGCCGGCTCTGGCACGCCTCCCAGACGCCGGGTCCCGACCGCCGGACGGCACTTCTTCTGCAGTATTCGCCGGCAAGAGCGGTACCCAGAGTCCTCAAGAACGCAGGTTCGCCACCGGAGTGGGAGCAGCGTCGACCTGGCTGTGTGCTGGTCGCTGGCGATGGTTCCACGCTCGACGCATCGAACCTGCTGATCCGTCCCCGACGTCTCCCACGCCGCCGTCCGGGGCGTCGGTTGCTCCGGCTCGCCCGCCGGGTCGCGTCAGGGCTGTACCGTTCGGCGTTCCAGCCCGGATGGCGGAATCGGTAGACGCAGGGGGCTTAAACCCCCCGGATGGCAACATCATGTGGGTTCGAGTCCCACTCCGGGCACAGTTGTCTTCACCGGAGCAGGCGTTCGGTGAACGATGCCAGTGGGCACTCGAAGCGTTTCCCCGTCAGCGTTTAGGTTCCACCCAGGTCGCAGCCCGAGGCGATCGCTCGCATGTCGAGACCGGAGGCTTCGCCCCGTATGAACTTCGCCTCCGCGTCCGCGAACCCTTCTGCGGTGAACTTCCGCTGGAGTCGTTCGAGGGTGCAGGTGCAGTAGAGCTCGACCGACAGCGGTGAGATCGACCCTCGAGCGGAGGCTTCGGTGCCCCGCCGACAGGCGGCCATGTAGGTGCTCTCGAGCTGGCTCGGCCATGGGTTGGGTGGCGGTGACAAGGTCAACGTGGTCGGGGCGATCGTCGAGTCGCTGGTCGCAACGCTGGTGGACGAGCTGCCCTCGGTGGAACCGGCGCATCCCGCCGCTGCGAGGACGGCCAGCGCGCAGATGAGGAGAAACCGAACTGCTGCGCTGTGCCGAGGTCGAGCCGCCATTTCCCCCAACCCTAGTTCCGGTTCCCTGTGTGCGGTCGGTCTGTTCGAGGGTGGTGCTGGATCCCGCACTGGAATCCGCTCAGGTCTCGAGCGGCAGGAGTTCGTCGGCCAATGCGCCCAGTTCCACATCGGGATCCGCGTCGCCGACCAGCGGAAGCACCACGAACTTCGAGGCGCCGACGGCCACGAACTCGCCGATGAGTTTCGGCAGTTGAGCTCGCGTCGGGATTACCCGACGCGGATCCATGTCCGGCCGACGCC
>WLCQ01000097.1 GCA_009705225.1 Actinomycetota bacterium
TCATCTGGCCACGCAGGTGAAACGCGCTGCGGATCTCATCGAACTCTGTCGTGGCCGACTCGATCTCGCCCGCACCGAGATCACCCGGATCGTCGCCGACCTCGAACTCCTCGACGGCGACAACGCTTCGTGACCAACTCGAAAAGCACACCTCCCGCAGTACTCACCGCCGTTGCTGCTCCTGTCGAAGCGCGACTCGCAGCGCTGCTTGATCATGAGATCAGCGAATGGTCAGCGATCGATCGCGACCTCACCGAACCGCTGCAATCGCTGCGCGAGTTCGTGCTCGGTGGAGGCAAACGGCTGCGACCGGCGTTCTGCCATTGGGCATTCATCGGCGCCGGCGGAGACCCCGAGGCCGCTGCCATCGTCGATACCGGCGCGGCGTTCGAACTGCTGCACGCATTCGCCCTCATCCACGACGACATCATGGATGGAAGCGACACACGACGAGGTGCGCTCACCGTGCACACACAGTTCGCCGCGGCGCACGCGGACGGCGACTGGGGCGGAGAATCCCGCCGGTTCGGCGAAGGCGTCGCCATCCTCATCGGTGATCTCGCGGAAGTGTTCGCCGATCGCCTCATGATCACCGCTCCGGCGGCCGCGTTCTCGGTCTGGAGTGAGCTCAAGATCGAGGTCAACATCGGGCAGTACCTCGATGTGCTCGGGGCCGCCCGCGGCGGCACCGACCTCGAAACCTCCCGACGCATCGCCCACTACAAGTCGGGCAAGTACACGATCGAACGCCCACTGCATGTCGGAGCGGCACTCGTCGACCGACTCGATGAGTTCCGCGAGCAACTCTCTTTTTACGGCTCACCGCTGGGCGAGGCTTTCCAGCTGCGCGACGACATCCTCGGCGCCTTCGGCGATGAAGCCCGCACCGGCAAGCCTGTGGGCGATGACCTGCGCGAAGGAAAGCCCACTCCCCTGCTGGCCACAGCCCGCAACAACGCGTCACCCGCCCAGCTGCAGCTCCTCGATCGTGTCGGGTCAGTGGATCTCACCGAGACCGACATCGGCGAGCTCCAGCAGGTCGTGGTCGACACCGGGGCGCGAGCACAGATCGAATCCGATATCGCGGGACTCACCGACATCGCCATCTCCGCCCTCGAGGGGCTGAAATTCGAACCCGAGGCCATCGAAGCGCTCGTCGAACTCGCCCGCTATGTGAGCGATCGCGATCTCTGACCGGAGATCGTCGATGTTCATTGCTGGCCCTGATTGCCGGCCGCTACGAGTTGATCAGCGGCTGGCGAGCTGGGGGTTGATGAAGGACCCGATGGCCTCCACGAGCGGGGCTTCGGCCACGCTCACATCGGCAGCGATCGCCACGAGCCAATCAGGGCGGATCCGAGCGGCGACAACGACCGGCGTCTCGAGTTCGGACTCCTCGAGCGCGAACCGTAGATAGTCGAGGGCGTAGTCCGGGGGCCGGACATCGCGGCTGAGTTCGATGAGCGCATAGGGGTCCGGCGTGCGGCCATCGCCCGGACCGAGCACGGTCACATACGGCGAGGGCGGATGCGGTCCGCCACCGAAGAGTCCCGAACCGTCGGCGAGCACCACACCGCGCACCGAAGCGGTGCGAGCGCCGGAGATGAGGAGCGCGATCCATGCACCCAGACCCCGGCCCACGATGGTGACCGGCCCATGTTCGGCGATGACGGCATCGACATCGGCCATGAGGGTCTCGGGCATGTAGCCACCGCCAAGGGGCACATCGGACTCACCATGACCGGTGAAATCCAGAGCCAGCACTGCGCCGGGCCATGCATCGGTCCAGGCCGGACGCGAGGCCGGCGACTGTTCGCCCAGCCCATGCAGCAGGAGCAATGGATGCGTGCTGTCATCGCTCGCACCAGAACTGTCGGCGAGCGTGTGCAGCGCCAGCCGCATGGTGCCGTTGGCGAGGAACTCGGTGCGGCGGGTCATGGCAGCCTCCCGAGGAACTCGAGCACGAGATCGGCGATGAATCGCGGCTTCTCGATATGCAGGAAGTGGCCGATGTCGTCGTAGAACTCGAGCTGCCCGCCCGGAGGCAGGAACGGTTCGATATCGCCACGTCGACTCTTCCAACCCATGGGGTCGTCCTGCACCCCTGAGAGCACACCGAGGAACGGAAGGTCGAGAGCAGCGAGGTGATCCATCGACCATTGCGGGCGCCATGGCCCGAAGCCTCCGAGATGCAGCAGAGGATCGATCTTCCAGCGCCAACCCTCGGCATCATGACGAGCACCGACGGTGACCAGGTATTCGAGCCACTCACGGGTGAGGCGCGGGTTCATCGGGGCCCGACGACCGGCCAGACCTTCGATGGTGTCGGGGCGGCGGGTGAGTTCGTTGCGGCGGCGACGCCGATCGAGTGCAGCCGCCACATCGGCACGGCGCATCCGACGCCGCTCACGGTCGTTGATGTCGGGGGCCGAGAACTGTGAGGGCATCCCGTCGAGATTGATGAACGCCCGGGCCAGTCCGGGACGAGCGTCGAGGAGATCGAGCAGCTGTCCACCGCCCTTCGAATGTCCGAGCAGCACGATGGGCTCGTCGCTGAGCGTGGTGATGGCCGCCATGTGGTCGCGCACATCGGCACCCCAGCTGTAGAGCTGCGCATGGTCGGAGTCGCCATGACCGCGTGCGTCCCAGGCCACGACCCGCCAGCCGGCTTCCGCGATCATCGGAGCGAAGACGTCGAAGGTCCGGGAGAAATCGAACCCTCCGTGCACCATCGCGATGATTGGGGCGTCAGGGGCTCCCCATTCGTTCAGTGCGAGGCGTAGGCCACTGCTCATGATGTGCCCGGTGCGATCCGGGGGTCGGGCTCCGGGATAGGAGCGCATCTGATCGTTGTCCGGCACGGTGTCGCAGCCTAGGCGCCGACACCGGACGCCTACACTCCACCGAGTCATGAAGGCATCGCTCATCGAACTCCACCGAACCGCCGATGAGCGGCTGCAGCGCGACGGACAGCGCTACACCGCGAACCGACGGGCCCTCATCGATGCGCTCGGCGGCTCCGACCGACCGTTGTCGATGCCCGAACTGCTCGAGCGAAGCGAGGGCATGGCGCAGAGCTCCGCCTACCGCAACCTCGCCATCCTCGAGGAGGCAGGCGTCGTGCACCGACTCGTCACCTCCGATGACACCGCTCGCTATGAACTCGCCGAGGACCTCACCGGTCACCATCACCATGTGATCTGCGAGTCCTGCGGGTCGGTGCTCGACATCGATGCTCCGCCCGAACTCGAACACGGGGTTCACGCATTCGCCGAATCCGTTGCGGCAACACATGGATTCGCGGTTTCCCACCATCGACTCGATCTCGTCGGCACCTGCGCCGCATGCGCCGCAGCGCGCACCTGACCGATACCCTCGACCGATGGCCACTCCCGCAGATGAAGCAGCGCGCCGACGCACGTTCGCCATCATCAGCCACCCCGATGCGGGCAAGACCACTCTCACCGAGAAGTTCCTCCTCTACGGAGGGGCGCTCACCAACGAGGCCGGCGCGGTCAAGGCCCGATCGGGCCGTCGATCGGCAACCTCGGACTGGATGGCGCTCGAGCAGCAGCGCGGTATCTCGATCACCTCAACCGTTCTGCAGTTCCCCTATCGCGATTGCGTCGTGAACCTGCTCGACACCCCCGGCCACCGTGACTTCTCGGAGGACACCTACCGGGTGCTCGCCGCTGCCGATGCCGCGATCATGGTGCTCGACGCCGCGAAAGGCATCGAGCCGCAAACCCTCAAGTTGTTCGATGTATGTCGCCAGCGCGACCTCCCGTTGCTCACATTCATCAACAAGTGGGACCGCCCGGGGCTCGATGCATTCGAACTGGTCGATCAGATCGAGAAGCAGATCGGCCTCGTCGTCACTCCCGTCACCTGGCCGGTCGGTATCGCCGGCGACTTCCGCGGTGTGGTTGACCGTCGTGATGGTCTGTTCACCCGATTCACCCGCGTCGCCCGCGGAGCCACCGAGGCACCCGAGGAGACCGTGAGCCCCGATCGCGCCGCCATCGACGAGGGCCCAGCATGGAACACCGCTCTCGACGAAATCTCGCTGCTCGACGAAGTGGGCGCTGATCTCGATATCGAACTGTTCCAGGGCGCCCAGTCCACCCCGGCGTTCTTCGGGTCGGCTCTCACCAACTTCGGGGTGCGCAAACTCCTCGACGCAGTCGTCGATCTCGTGCCCAGCCCCAGCGCCCGACCCTCGACCGATGGCACCATCCGCTCCCTGAACGACCCCTTCTCCGGTTTCGTGTTCAAGGTGCAGGCAAATATGGATCCCTCACACCGCGACCGCATCGCGTTCCTGCGGGTGTGCTCGGGCAAATTCGAACGCGGCATGGTCATCACTCATGGAACGACCGGCAAACCGTTCGCCACCAAGTACGCCCATCAGGTGTTCGGTTCCGAGCGCGAAACCATCGACGAGGCCTTCCCCGGCGATGTCGTCGGTCTGGTCAACGCCACCGAGGTCCGCGTGGGCGACACCCTGTGGCTCGATCAGCCTGTGGAGTTCCCCGCCATCCCGAGCTTCGCTCCCGAGTACTTCTCCGTGGCCCGGGTGCGCGACACCGGCCGTTTCAAACAGTTCCGTCGAGGAATCGCCCAACTCGACGAAGAAGGCGTGGTGCAGGTGCTGCGCGATGCCGAACTCGGCGATCAGGCACCGGTGCTCGCTGCTGTGGGTCCGATGCAGTTCGATGTCGCGGTCTACCGACTCGAGAACGAGTTCGGTGCACCAGTCGAACTCTCACCCACCAATTACAAGGTGGCCCGTCGCACGACGACCGAGAGTGCGCTGGCGATGCGTGGAATGCGTGGTGTCCGGATACTCCACCGGGCCGACGGTACTGTCATGGCACTGTTCGAGAGTCAGTACTGGCTCGAGCGGCTCGAAGCCGACAATCCCGACCTCGTCCTTGAGCGACTGGTGGCCGAGGGCAGCGCCGGCTGATCCCCGGTTGGCGCAGAAGGTGGACCCATGCAGCATGCACAGCCCAGGAGCAAGGCCCCCCTCATCGCCCTCGGTGTGGCCGTGGCCGTGCTGGTCCTCGGACTCGGGGCGCTCTCACTGCTGAACGGCGGCTCCTCCTCCAACGCGTCCGAACCCGGTGCCGCCTCCGATACCAAGCCTGCCAAACCCGCGAAGAACGAGACCACGACCACCACCCGACCCCCGTATGCGGGCTGGGTCGACCCCGAGTCCTCGGGTGAGCCGTGGGGCAAGGTCCCGGGCCTGCTCACCTTCCGGGGCAATCCCACCCGCTCCTGGTACGGCTCCGGTATGCCCCAGAATCCCCGTGTGCTGTGGTCGTATCCGAAGAGCGGTGGCATGTGTTCGGTCTCCACCGACGGCTCCTCTACCTCCACGTGGTGCGGCGACGGCTGGACCGGTCAACCCACGGTGGTCGAGCGTGATGGCCGCACCTGGGTCTCCTTCGGCGGCTACGACGCCTCGATGCACTGGATCGACGGAGCCACCGGCGAGAACATCCTCACCCCGTTCAAAACCGGCGACCTCGTCAAGGGCTCGATGACCACCGATCCCGACGGTTACCCGCTCAGCTACAAGGGCTCGCGGGACAATTACTTCCGGATCATGGCGACCGATCGTGGTGGTGCCGCAGTCGAACTGTGGAAGCTCTCGGCCCGCGATGGCGTGCAGCAGGTCTGGAATGACGACTGGGACGGCGCCGCACTGATCATCGACGATTACCTCTTCGAGGGCGGCGAGAACAGCTGGTTCTACATCATCAAACTGAACCGGGGCTACGGCGCCGACGGCAAGGTCACGGTGAACCCCCAGATCGTGTTCAAAGCTCCGGGCTGGGATCAGGAGCTTTGGAACACCATCAGTGATCACCAGTTCTCCATAGAGACCTCCGTCGCCATCTCCGGCAACACCGTCTACTTCGCCAACTCATCGGGCCTCGTGCAGGGTTGGGACATCACCGGCCTGAAAGACGGCCGCACCCCCACCCGGGTGTTCCGGTTCTGGACCGGCGACGACACCGACGCCACGATCACCATCGACAAGCAGGGCATGCTCTACGTGGGTTCAGAGTTCGAGCGCCACAACGAGCGCTCCAAGCAGGTCGGTCAGATGATGAAGCTCGACCCCTCCAAGCCCGATAACCCCTTGGTGTGGTCGCTCAAGGATCAGTACGGCGGCGGCAAGTCCGGTGTCTGGGCCACCCCGGCGCTGGGCGACGGCGTGGTGTACTTCGCCACCAATGCGGGCCGACTCATCGCTGTCGACCAGATGACCGGTGCCGTGGTCTGGGAGAAGAGTCTCGGTTCACAGACCTGGCAGTCCCCCGTGGTGGTCGACAAGACCCTCATCGAGGGCGACTGCGAAGGCAATCTCAACGCCTACGACGTCTCGGACCCCCGCATCGACCCGCCGCTCAAGTGGACCGTGAAGCTCCCCGGCTGCATCGAAGCCACCCCTGCGGTCTGGAAGGGCCGCATCTACGTGGCGGCCCGCGGCGGCCAGCTCTTCGCCATCGGCGACCAGTAACCCGAGCACCTCGCCGGCGCCTTTCCGGGCACGAGCGGAGCCCTCTGGGACCATTCTCGCAACCGAACAGACCCACGGGGTACTGTTCTGCGCTCCCAGACCCCTCGGGTTGGGTGTTTCAACCGAACGGTTCCGGCGCGCGCCGGAACCAAGAACAGGCCTAGAACAGGACGGATTTCGATGACCCAGGTCATTGCTGCTGAAGGCGGCTACCAGGCGTTCACCCTCTCCAGCACCGAATGGGGATGGCTGATCTTCGCCGGGGCCGTTTCCATCGTGGCGCTACTGCTCGGTGTCGTGCTCATGCGTGGCGTGCTCGCCAAGGAGCAGGGCACTGAAAAGATGCAGGAGATCGCCGGCGCCATCCAGGAAGGCGCCCTCGCCTACCTCAAGCGTCAGTTCCGCACGATCGGCATGATCGTGATCCCGGTGGCCATTGTGGTGTTCCTCACCTCCACGGCTATCAACAAGGAATCGATCGTCGAAGGCGTCAAGGGCGACCAGATGCTCACCTTCGTGCAGTCGGGTGCGTTCCGAACCCTCGCCTTCGTCCTGGGTTGCGTGTTCTCCGCCTCGATCGGCTTCTTCGGGATGTGGCTCGCCGTTCGCGGCAACGTCCGCACCGCCGCTGCCGCCCGTCGTAGCGATTTCAACGGCGCCCTGCAGGTTGCCTTCCGCACCGGTGGTGTGGCCGGCCTGCTCACCGCTGGTCTGGGCCTGCTCGGCACCGTCGGCATCGTCATGATCTTCCAGAACACCGCCTCTGCCATCCTCGTGGGCTTCGGCTTCGGTGGCTCGCTGCTGGCTCTCTTCCTGCGAGTCGGCGGCGGCATCTTCACCAAGGCCGCTGACGTCGGCGCCGATCTCGTGGGCAAGGTCGAGGCCGGCATCCCCGAGGACGACCCCCGCAACCCCGCCACCATCGCCGACAACGTGGGCGACAACGTGGGCGACTGCGCCGGTATGGCCGCCGATCTCTTCGAGAGCTTCGCCGTCACGCTCGTGGCCTCGATCATCCTCGGCGTCTCGGCCTTCAAGGCCATCGGCCTCGACGAGAGCCAGGCTGCCAAGGGCGTGATCTTCCCGATCGCCGTCGTGGCCATCGGACTTCTGGCCTCCATGGTCGGCATTTTCCTCGTGAAGGGCCGTCCGGGTGAGACCGACGCCCTCGCCGCCATCAACCGTGGCATCTACGCCGCTCAGGCCCTTGCCATCGTTGGCGCTGGTGCCGTGGCGTTCCTCTACGTCGGCAATCCCGACGGATCCACGCTCTCCAACCCCGGTGCCCGCCTGTTCGGCGCCATCGTGGCCGGCGTGGTCCTCGGCTTCGCCGCTTCGAAGATCACCCAGTACTACACGTCCACCACCACCAAGCCGGTGCAGGACATCGCCAAGGCCGCTCGTACTGGCCCCGCCACCACCGTGCTCGAGGGCATCTCCTCGGGCCTTGAGTCCGCAGTGTGGGCCCTTGTGGCCATCGCTGTGGCCATCGGTGTCGCCCTCATGCTGGGCGGCGGCAACATCGCCTTCTCGCTCTACCTCGTGGCCCTCACCGGCATCGGCATGCTGGCCACCACCGGCATCGTCGTGGCCGAGGACACCTTCGGCCCCGTGGCCGACAACGCGGCGGGTATCGCCGAGATGGCCGGCGAGTTCGAGGGCGAGCCGGAGCGCATCATGGTGAGCCTCGACGCCGTGGGTAACACCACCAAGGCCGTCACCAAGGGCTTCGCTATCGGTTCTGCGGTCATCGCCGCTGTGGCGCTGTTCGCCTCGTACTCCGAGACCATCGCCAAGGCCACTCTCAGCGTTGCTGAGATCACCAAGGCCGAGTTGGACGGAACCCTCGCCTCGCTGGTCCAGATCAACGTGGCCGATCCGAAGACCTTCATCGGTCTGCTCATCGGTGGTTCGGTGGCCTTCCTGTTCTCCTCACTGGCCATCCGTGCGGTCTCCCGTACCGCCGGCACCATCGTGCAGGAAGTGCGTCGTCAGTTCCGCGAGAAGCCCGGCATCATGGATTACACCGAGCGTCCCGATTACGGACCGGTCATCGACATCTGCACCACCGCCTCGCTGCGTGAGCTGGCCACCCCGGCCCTGCTCGCCGTGCTCACCCCGGTCATCATCGGTTTCGGCCTGGATTACTACGCACTCGGTGCGTTCCTCGCCGCCGCCATCGTCACCGGTCAGCTCATGGCGAACTTCCTGTCCAACGCCGGTGGCGCATGGGACAACGCCAAGAAGTACATCGAGGACGGCCATGAAGGCGGCAAGGGCTCCGAGACCCATAAGGCTGCTGTCATCGGCGACACCGTCGGCGATCCCTTCAAGGACACCGCCGGTCCGGCCCTCAACCCGCTCATCAAGGTGATGAACCTCGTGGCCCTTCTGGTGCTACCGGCCATCATCGAGCTTCGCGACAACAACATCCGCTTCGCCATCGCCGGCGCTGCGCTGGTTGTGGTGCTCGGCGCCATCACCTATTCGAAGAAGCAGGGTGGCGGCGCCATGATGGATGAGGCTCCGGTCTCCACCAACGCCTGATCTGCAGGTCATCGGTTGGGAGTTCTCCCGACCAGCAATGTGAGAGGGGCCCGGCTTCGGCCGGGCCCCTCTCGCGTTCACAGTCGGACAAGGCCGAAGGACCGGGAATCACTTCGAGTCTGCATCTCCCGACAACAGCGGTTCGTTCAGCCAGTCGGCCTTCGTGAATCCCCGACGAACCAGAAACGCATTGCCCGCCACGGCGATGACAACTCCGATGAGGATCGGATGCAGAGCGAATCCGGCAACCACGCCAGCGATCACCAACGGGATGAGCCACAGGTAGAAAAACCGGTACCAAGGTCGCGTGCGCTGAAAGCGGGCGAATCCCACGGCGAGACGAGCATCCTCGGCATTCTCCTGCTGACGACCGATACGCACGAGTCGGCGGATCTGTCGACGGGTGGGCTTGTCGAGA
>WLCQ01000098.1 GCA_009705225.1 Actinomycetota bacterium
ATCGACGCATCCGTGCACGACGTGATCCTCCGACAGCCGAGAGGCACGGCACGACGAACTGCCGTCGACCTCACCATCACCACGGCGCTGTCGATCATCGACTCGGCGTGACGCTCCCGCAGACGGAGAGCGGATACCTTCCCTCATTGCAGGGGGAGCCGGGCATCTACTCACAGGCGTCGGAACTCGTCCCCCCTGCGTTCAAGTTCCTTCTCAGCAAGATGATGGAGAGTCGCACGACCGACGAGGTCGTACTGGAGAATCCGACGGATCGTCCCTGCCGGATACCTCGGAGTCGCCCGCTGCACCTCGGCGATGACCTCATCCCGTGAATGCCACGAGGGCGGGCCGTCTCCGTCCAGCCGACTCACAGCTGCGAGAATCTCAACACGGCAAGTCGTTCCGGCCCGAACCCTGTCGGAGACCGTGAAATCAAGGGGCGGCGCCGTCAGCCCGCGGTTAGTGAGGAGTGCGGTCAGCTCCACCACTTATTCACCCTCGGCGAAAGTCGTCGGGATCTCAATCGACGGCGTACACACGATTGTCCGTCGTGACGAAACGAGGTTGCCGTCGTTCGAATTCGGTGAGCGCCGAAATTGCAGCCTCCACGCGCTCCCGCGGCGTTCCCGAGACCAGCCTCCAAGAGCGTCCAGACGCGCCGGAGAGTTCGCAGAAGCGCTGATGCATGGCATGCCGAAGATGCTCCCCGTCGCGAATTCCATCCTGCACGAACTCGACGTCGGTCGGATCGGTGACCAGATAGAGATCGGCGAGGTCCGACTGGGCAAACGCCAATGCCTCTTCCGACCCCTCGTCGAGGTAGCGCTCCCACCAAGCCACCGTCGCGAGAGCGTCGGTATCGCACACGATCCATGGACCGAGTGCGCCATGCTCGCCAAACGCACCCCGATTCGCAGCATCGGCCTCGAGCCGTCGCTGGTCGGCGAGGATCCGCCGGAAGTGCTCGACGCTCCACTCCACCTCGTCCCAGCCCCCGGACCGACCGGCAAGGACCCACGAGGCCGTCCGTCCCGCTTCCATCACGACAGGGGCGCCGATCGACTTCGCGAGGTCTCGGGCCAGCGTCGTCGAGCCGGTCGACTCAGCTCCGAGTATCACGACACGTCGATGCAGTCCGGCTCTCACGATCGGATGCAGATTCAACCACTGCTCCGCGAGGTCGGCACGCACTGCGTCACCCGAGACTGCACGACCCTCCCTTCCCGGATCGAACGAAACATGAGTCGCATCGATCCGGTCGGCGAATGCCTGGCCGTATGTCTCGGAGGAGACGACGAGGTCGAATCGTCCCGGAATCGCGTTGCCGAGCCACGCCGCCCATCGGTCCGAACACTCGATGACGCAGGGATCGGTGCCATGGCGGCACAGGTCAGCAGCGACGACGACGTCGACCTCCGGATGTATCGCCTGCAGCCACAGGGCGCGCCTATCGGCGGAGGGCAGTTCGCCATGACCGTCGACCAGCAGCACGAGCACGCGATCCGCCAGAGATTGCGCGTGCTCGATCAACGAATGATGCCCCGCATGAGGAGGAAGGAACTTTCCAACGACGATCGCCGACCCATACCCACCCCCCAGCATCACGCCTCTCCAAGTGTGCGTCGCCATAGCAGGAAACCAGACGTCGCATTCACCAGGTACACGATATACAGGAAGGCAAACGCCCAGGCGCCAGTCGCCGCGTAGAGCGCGATCGCCGACAGATTCACCGGCACCTGCCACCACAACCAGCATTCGAGCTTCTTCCCAGTCATCAGGAGTTGCGCAGTGATTGATGCGGCGACGATCGACGTGTCCCACGCCATCCACTCCAATGGCCCGTACAACCATTGGAAACAGATCCAGCACGCCGCCCACGCAGCGATCGCACCGACAACCACGACGACCCACCAGTTGAGACTCAACCGTGTGACCTCCAGCCCAGTTCCGCCGGCACCTCCACGGCACCAGGCCCACCAACCGACGAACTGAACTGGCACGTAGAAACCGAGCTGCAACCACCCCTGACCCGGGAGTGCAATTCCAAGGAAGTAGACCCCCGTGAGAACGACGGCGATGATGCCAATGGGGTTCGCCAATACGTTCTCGGTGCGGCAGAGCCAGACGCATGCCAACGACGTGACGAGCGACCAGAACTCGAGTTGCGTCGTGGGCGTTCCAAAGATCTGTTGCGCGGCCACCACGTAGATCGACGTGACGACGAGCCCACCGATCAGTCCGATCACAGCCTCTCGGCGCATGGAAGGCGTACCTGTCCACGGAACGGCGCGGCGCTCGGCCGAGTCACCGATCTTGACTCCCATGCGCTGAGTTCGAGCACTCATGCAGAGAACCTGTCGCGGAACGGTCCGAGGAACTTCCGTGTAGGCGACCAGTCTGTGATGGCGAACACAACGCGCTCGAAACAGCCACGGAATTCATGCTCGAGTGCACGAGCGAAGTCATCGGCGGTGCGAACCGGGTCGTTACCGAAAGCGCCACATCCCCATGCCCCGAGCACGAGTGAGTCATACGAAAATGCAGTAGCGACTTCGAGTACCCGATGAATGCGACGTTCAAGCAGATCGCCAGATCTCGGCTGGCCTACCCGGTGGGCGACCGGAGCCGCCGACGTGATCACATCGAACAGCCATGGTTCCTCCAACCCAGCCCCGGACTCATCGCGAAAGACGGGAACTTCGGGAGACAGAATGACCCAATCGGTCGAATCCGGCTCGGGACGCCGTCGATGGTGGGCGTACATGGGATCACCTTCGAGCGTCGCATAGAGAGCGCTTGCTCGACATAACCCCTCTTCTTGAGCCCGAGCCCCACTGAGGAAGCCACCACCTGCCGAGATGCCGTTCGCGAAGTTCAATGAGAGTGGACGCTCGCCTCGGTCGATCAACAACCTGGCCGCTTGGAACGTGGTTGTGTTGACCACCTGAACCTCGGTGACCGTGTGCAGACGTGACGGATTCACGCCCAGCTCGTCATCTGGAGCGATGCTCCTCCGCAGCGACCTCGCCCGCGCAATCTGCCCGCTCCAATCGACGATTCGACCCGAGGCGCTCCGGTACGTGCCCCGATCGATCGCCGCCACTGCGCTCAGTCCGAGTTCGCACGCCCACCCCCGATCGACATCGAGGGTCCTGCGCGCCCACTCGGATCGGTCATCGGTGTCCACACATGGAAGACACCTGAGTCCCGTCGTCTCCATTTCCGCCTCCTGGTCCTCGCCGGTATTTGTCCAACCGACGAGAACCGTACCATGTAGTTGTCGTTATGACAAGAACCTGTAGACTTGAGCCATGGCCACGCGTGGACACCGCCCCCCGGGCGGTTACCGAGTAACGGACTACCCGACGTTCGCAGTGACGGTCGACAACGTCATTCTCACCATGGTCGAAGCACGACTCCACGTGCTGCTGGTGCGACGGAAGGAAGACCCCTATTCGGGTTGCTGGGCACTACCCGGAGGCTTCAAACGGCCGGACGAGTCACTCGATCAGGCCGCGGCGCGGGAACTCGAGGAGGAGACCGGAGTCGCTGCTCCGGCCCGACTCATGCAGCTCGGGGCCTACGGCGACCCGGGGCGCGACCCGCGCACGAACGTGGTGACAGTCGCCTACCTGGCAGTGACCCCCGACATCAGCGATGTCAACGCAGGCTCCGACGCAGCCGATGCACGTGTCTGGCCAGTGGCCAAGGCGCTCGGCTCTTTGGAGCTTGCGTTCGATCACTCCGTGATCCTCGCGGATGCGGTCGAACACGCCGCTGTGCAACTTGAGCAGACCGACCTCGCGATCGCGTTCATGGGACCGACGTTCTCGTTGTCGGAATTGCAGTCCGTCTATGAAGAGTTATGGAGCACCGACTTCGACGACGCCAACTTCCAACGCTCGATGCGAGGAGCATCCAAGAACTCGAATGGTGCTCGTGCCTATATCCAGTCGACCGGTCTCCATGCGGTCTCGCGCCCAAAAGGCGGAAGGCCGCCCGAGTTGTACCAAGCAGGCCCGGCTTGGATCGATGGACCGCCGATCAGACGCCCCAGAGCTTGGAGTTCGACCGAGGGCCGCTAGGCACGCACCCGACCCGGCGGATTGGCAGACCCCTTCGATAACCCCAGACCCGGAGCCAGGATTCCTCAAGGCAGGACTGGAATTCGCAATCGCCGCAAGCTCCCCATCACAATCATCTGCAGGCTTGCTCGTGCTGTTACGACAGCCTGTAGGTGAGCGTCTGTGTGTAACCGCCGTCCTCGTTGCGGACCGAGATGACCTCACCACGGGCGAACTTGAACTCACCAGTACCGCCAACGATGGCCAGCGGCTGCTGTGCCGCCGTGACCATGAAGGGGATCGGAGAAGAGTTCGCGTCGGTAACCAAAAGACGGTCGCCTTCAATCTGGATCGACCCGCGGTCCTGCAGGTGGAACGACATCGTCTGGTGCCACACCGAGAATTTCGAGAAATCGACGTTCTCACCTTCGGGGATCCGCTCCTCGATCGCCCAGTCGACCTCGGATGCAGGTTGCGAAAGAACTCGTTCTCCAGTGAGCACGCCTACGACCTTGCCGTTCTCACTGAGGTCCGCTCCAAAGGAGTGCAGATTTCCGATTGCGCCAGGTTCGTGACCGAAGTTCTCTGTGTGGTGAACAGGCGCCGGTTGAGTGAGAACCATGGTCAGAGTCTTCGGGGACGAGCTCCCGCAACCACTCAGGAACAGAGCACCAATAGCGGTGAGGGCCAGTAGGAGCGACAGCGCAATTTTCTTCACATGAATGAATCTAGAGCAGGGACTCCGTGCCACCCAATGGAATACTGGATCCGTGATCAGCACTTTCAGACAGACGATGAAGGTCCGCTCCGCGTTCGTTCTTGGATCGGTTCTGGCGGTAGCCTTGAGCGCATGCGGCGGTCCATCTCCGCGAGTACTCTCCGAACTCACCGGGTCGGTCAAGCTCCTCAAGATCGCCGAAGTTTCGAAGCCCACAGCGTTTGCGGTCCGCACCGGCGACGCCGACTCAATCGTCTATGTGGCATCCCAGGATGGAATCGTTCACCGACTCGACACCACTTCGGGAGAGATGACCACAGCGGCGTCGTTCGAGACCCTCACCGCCGCTGGCGGCGAACGCGGACTTCTGGGCCTCGCATTCTCGTCATCCGGTGGCGAGATGTACGCCCACTACACGAACCTCGACGGCGATACCACGGTGGTGGCTGCACCATTTTCTGACGGTGTTGCCGATGTCAGTTCCGCCCGAGTCCTGCTCTTCGTCGATCAACCGTTCCCGAATCACAACGGGGGTCAACTCGTTGTTGATGAAAGCGGGAACCTCCTCATCGGCCTCGGCGACGGTGGCGCCGCCGGCGACCCGCTCGGAAATGCTCAGAACCGATCCAGCCTTCTGGGCAAGATCCTGCGCATCTCCCCGAACCCAGCAGGATCGGCGGAGCCGTACAGCGTTCCTCCTGACAATCCGTTTGTCGGTTCAACAACCACGGCCCCCGAAATCGCGTTCCTCGGACTGCGCAACCCGTGGCGATTCTCGATTGACCCCGGCACCGGCGACTTCTGGATCGGTGATGTCGGCCAGAACACGATCGAGGAGATCAACCATGTCCAGCTCTCGGCGTTGGGGGCCAACTTCGGATGGAGCGTCAACGAGGGATCCGAGCCCTTCAAAGGGTCGACTGCGGAGGACCTCACGAATCCTGTGCATGAGTGGCGCAATGTGGGCGGCTCTTCGGCCATCGGTGGTCTCGTCTACCGAGGCAATGCAATTGCCCTACTGCGCGGGCTCTATGTCTTTGCCGATCTCGCCCAACCCGGAATGTTCGTTCTCGATCCGAGCAACAACTCGGTGGTACCGCTCGACCTGCCGATCGACTCCGTGGTTGGATTCGGCACCGACCTCGCCGGAGAGCTGTACGTGATGTCCTATGCCGACGGCGTGTCCCGACTCGTCCCTCGCCGCTGAGCCCCGGTCATTTTCTCTCCAGAGTGGTTCACCTGCAGTTGAGGACTCAGCCCGCCATCTTGAACGGATTCGGCGGGGTGCCTGCGCCATCGCCAATTCGTTCGAGCGTCGCCACCAGGCCACCGCGATCAGGGCGAGTCCAGACCATATGGCCATCGGCATCGAGTCGGCGGGTGACGGCCACCTGCGGCATCCCAACCGGCCGAAGCACGAACACGCCGCTCTCATAGCTGGCGATGATGTTGATCGGGGTCGTGAAGTCGAAGACCGAAACATCGTGGACACCATTGGCCTCGGTGCCATCGGCCCGGGCATCGGAGATGGTTCCGCCACCCATGTCAACAATCCGATTTCCACACTGCTCGATGCGCTCGCGGTAGTTCAGGATTGAATCATCGGCTTTCACCGGTGCTCCGGAGCGCTCAGCGCTGATCACACTCCACAGGCCTCGGAGATCCGGAGCTCCCTCGACCAGCGGATCGGAACAGTCGGCGAGAACCTCTTCGGGAAAGGTGTCCCCGAATCCACCGGGAGGAGTATGCGCCACGGGAATTTCGTCGACCGAACGCCCAGTCGTCACCGGCGCCGCTTCGCTAGAACCCCCACCGCCACTCGAACATCCAGCCGCAAGCGATGCCAGCACCGCTATTGCAACAAGACCCAGGACTGCCTCAAATCGCCGAACCATCGGTGTACCCCCTAGACCGAACGTGTTCGCGGAACCTAGCCCGATCTCTCACAGCGCGCCGGGAATCTACGCTTGGCAAGCCTGCCGACGATCATGGGGACCACCGTGCGTGAATCTGATCCTGCTCGACCGAATGTGCTGTTCATCATCTGCGACCAACTTCGAGCCGATCATCTCGGCTTCGCCGGTAACGATGTCGTCCGCACCCCCAACATCGATGCCATAGCGGCGAACGGCACGGTGTTCGAGAACGCGTTCGTGAACAACCCCGTGTGCATGCCGAACCGGTCAACGATCATGACCGGACGCATGCCTTCGGCACACGGCGTGATCTTCAACGACCGATCGCTCGACCCGAACGTGACCACCTTCGTCGGTCAACTTCGAGATGCCGGCTGGCGCACTGCGCTCATCGGGAAGTCCCATCTGCAGCACGGGGAGAGCCGCGCCGCGATCGTCGACTTCGGAAAGACCGCTGGAGTGCGGTCGCCCTTCGCCGAGGGATGGGACACGATCGAGCACCAAGAGCGCTACGAAGCCGGAGCGGTTGAGGACCCGGACGACTTCTACGGGTTCGGCCATATCGAACTCGCCGTCGGTCACGGTTCGTTCAGCGGCGCCCACCATTACCTGTGGGCACGCGAACAAGGGGTGAGCCATGAGGATCTGCGCAGCGGTCTTGATCCCAACGCCGACATCGCCGGTCGATCACCGGACTGGTGGCAGGTGCACCCGGCTCCTTTCTCCGCCGAAGCTTCTTCCACCACCTTCGTGACCGAGCGCACCATCGACTTCATCGAACACTCCGCTTCCTCTGATGACCCGTGGATGGCGTGGTGCTCCTTCCCCGATCCACACCATCCATTCGCCCCACCCGAGCCCTGGTTCAGTCGCCATGACCCCGCCGAAATCGAATTGCCCAGCACCTTCGACGATGAAGGGGCTGACTGGCCGCTTCACATCACGGTGATTCGTGGACTCGAGCCCGAACCCGGCGGCCAGGGCCAATACGTCACACCGTTCGGTCCCACCGCTACCCAGACCCAACAAGCCATCGCCGTCACCTACGGGATGATCGAGGCGATCGATGACGGCATCGGCAAGATCATCGCGAGTCTCGAGAGCACGGGCGAACTCGACAACACGATCATCGTGTTCACCAGCGACCACGGCGACATGATGGGTGATCACGGACTGATGCTCAAGGGTGGCATGCATTTCCAGGGTTGCCTGCGGGTACCGATGGTCATCCACACTCCCGGCGGATTGCCTGCTCGCACCGATTCGCTCGCCGCCAGCATCGACCTCCCCCATACGGTGCTCGATCTCTGCGGCGTTGCGGAGTTCCACGGCATGCAGGGAGTGAGCCTCACGCCGATGATCAAGGACCCGCAGGCCACGGTTCGCACCGAGGTCTTGATCGAGGACGACTTCCCCATCGCCGAGGTACTTCCGCTCCTTCCCCTGAAGACCAGAACACTCGTCACGGCCCAGCACCGTTACACCCGTGACAGCAACGGTCATGAATCGCTCTATGACCTCGTCGCCGATCCTGAGGAACTCGTGAACATCGCTGTCGACGGCCGGGACCCCGAGGCATTGCGGCATGTGGTGAGTTCGTTGGTCGATGCCATGATGCGCGCCGACGATCTCACGCGCACCAGTCCCGTTTCACCCTGAGCAAGAGCATCCGGCCCTGACCGCTCGTGGTGACGCCTACCTGTCAGCCGCGAAACGGGTGGAGGCCACCGGCGGGAACGGAGCCCATGCGACCAGCTTGGAAGTCATTGAACGCGGTGACGAGTTCCTCACGGGTATTCATCACGAATGGACCTTGCGTGGCCACTGGCTCGCGAATCGGCTCGCCACCGAGCAGCACAACTTCCAGTGTCGATTCCGGTGCGGCCTGCACGACAACCGTGTCACCGGCCCCGAACAAGGCAAGGCGACCCTGACCGAATGCTGCCGACTCGACACCTACCAAGCCGGAACCTTCGAGCCCGTACGCGAGAGCGTTGAAGCCCGGGTTCCACGGCAGTTCGATGCGTGCTCCCGGCGCAATTGACACATGCGCGAGGGTGATTGGAGTGTGGGTCGAACCCGGACCCGCGTGACCGTCGATTTCACCGGCGATGAGCCGGATGATCGCCCCGTGATCGGCGGTTGTGAGCAGCGTGACTTCGTCGGCCTCGAGGTTCTGATAGGCCGGAGAAAGCATCTTCGAAACACTCGGAAGATTGACCCAGAGCTGAATTCCGTGGAACAGCCCGCCGCTGCGCACGAGTTCCTCGGGTGGGGTTTCGATGTGCAGAATCCCGCTACCCGCGGTCATCCACTGGGTGGCGCCATTTGAAATGACACCACCTCCGCCATGCGAGTCCTGATGAAGAAAGGTGCCGTCAACGATGTAGGTGACCGTTTCGAATCCTCGATGCGGATGCCAGTCCGTGCCCTTGGCCTGCATCGGCGGCCACACGATCGGCCCCATCTGATCCATCATGATGAACGGGTCGAGCTCCTCCATTGGCACACCGGCGAACGCACGACGAACAGGAAACCCTTCACCTTCGAAACCCTCGGGTGCAGTGGTGACGCTTCGAACCGAACGCGCGATTCCGCTCGCTGGCCCGACCGTTGGAAGTGTGGTTGGATCGGCACTCACTGCAGGCATCGCGAACTCCGTTTGGTCAGCAGAGGCAGAACACTTCCGCTCTCGCTCCCGATGTTATTGCGTGCGCAAGGAAATCGCACGCCCGGGACCTGTTCGGACCGTAGGCTCCGGA
>WLCQ01000099.1 GCA_009705225.1 Actinomycetota bacterium
GATGAGCAGCATGATCAGCGCACCGATCAGCGGAAGGAAGACGGCGAGGCTCAAGCCCCAGCTGTTCAGAAAGTCTTTCATCGAGTTGGTCCTGAGCTCCTAGATGACGAACACGAAGACGCCGGCAAGAACCACTGCACCGGCGAAAAGGATGGCGGCGTACTGCTGGACTTTTCCTGTCTGGACATGACGCAGGACCTGACCGGATTTCTCCGAGACGGACCCTGAACCATTCACGATGCCGTCCAGCACGAGCTGGTCGATGTCGCGATAGACGAACCCGGCGATCTTGCGGGCGCCGGTGCCCAGACCATTGACGACGCCGTCGAGCACGTTCGTGTTGAACCAGTAGGCAGCTCGGGCGAGCGGCCCCTTCGTGTCGGCGGCGATGATGTCGGTGTAGAGGACGTCGAGGTAGTACTTGTTCTCGAGGAACGTGTATCCAGCTCGGGCGACCTTGCTGCGCTGCGTGAGACCGTGGGGACCACGGTTCTTCTCGTAGTACTGATAGGCGATGAACAAACCGCCGGCGGCGAGAATGGTTGAGACCACCGCGAGCCACGGGGTGAACTCGGCGTGCTGCAATGGCGGGAACGCGAATGTGGGCTCGATGTAATGCTCGAAGCGTGTGGTGACGCCGCCAGGGAGTTCGATACCGAAGAAACTCTTCGGGAAGTTTGTGAACCCGAGGAATACCGCACAGGCCGCAAGGATGACCAGCGGCACGGTGATGACCTTGGGTGACTCATGGGGATGCGCATGTCCGCGGTATTCGCCCCAGAAGGTCATCCAGTAGGCCCGACCCATGTAGGCAGCGGTGAGGAAAGCAGTGATGAGACCGAACACCAACATGAGCGTGTAGGCATTTTCTTGACCAGCACTTGCTCCGGAGAGGATTTCATCCTTTGACCAGAAGCCGGCCAGCGGGAAGATGCCGGCGAGCGCCAAGGTGGCCACGAGGAAGGTGCCATGAGTGATGGGCATCTTCTTGCGAAGACCCCCCATCTCGCGCATGTCGAAGGTGTGGTGGCAGGCATGACTGACCGAACCGGCACCGAGGAACAGGCAGGCCTTGAAGAAGGCGTGGGTGAAGAGATGGAACACGCCGGCGGTCCAGGCACCCACGCCGAGGGCCATGACCATGTAGCCCAACTGCGAGATGGTGGAGTAGGCCAGCACCTTCTTGAGATCGGTCTGCACGAAGGCGAGAAGACCACCGATGATGGTGGTGAAGCCGCCGATGAACGCCACGTAGTGCAGCGAACTCGAGCCGATCCCGAGACCGGCGAAGAACACGCCGTAGAGCCGGGCAATCAGATAGACACCGGCCACGACCATGGTTGCGGCGTGGATCAGTGCCGAGACAGGAGTGGGGCCGGCCATGGCGTCGGGAAGCCATGTGTGCAGCGGGAACTGGCCGGATTTCGAGGTGACGCCACCGAACAGGCACAGGGCGCCGACCAAGAGCAGTGCGGTGTTGGCCGTACCGCTCAGTGCGTACTCATTGATGTGCAGCACGTTGAAGCTTTTCGCCCCGGCAGCGAAGAACGTGATGGTGACACCAAGAATGAGACCGATATCGCCGACACGGTTGGTGAGGAACGCCTTGAGAGCGGCGTCGGTGTTCTTCTTCTCCTCCCACCAGTGTCCGATGAGTCCGAACGAACACACGCCCACGAGTTCCCAGCCCACCAACATCTGCAACGTGTTGGAGGAGAGCACGTAGAACAGCATCGAAGCGGTGAACAGCGACAGGAATGCGTAGTAGTGCGTGAAGCGGATATCGCCGTGCAGGTACTCGGTGGAATAGATGTGCACGAGCAACGAGATGATGCAGACCGTGATGAGCATCATGGCGGCAAGACCGTCGAGAAGTGTGCCCACCTCGAAATTGATGCCAGCGATGGTGAACCAGGTAGTGGTACGCACGATCGGCGGCACTGACTCATGCTCGCCGCCGTGTTCGCCCTCGGTGGCGGCGTGCTCGGTGGCGGCGTGCTCGGTGGCAACCGCATGCTCAGAAGACGCTGTACCCATCTCGGCGTTGGACATCTCGGACATGGAACCCGACTCGCTCGAGGCCATCGCGTGGGTTCCAGCATCGACTGTTTCGCCGGATTCGATAGTGGTGGCTTCGACCTCGCCGATGATGTTGGCGCCGGTCTGTGGGGTGAGTCCGTTTGCGGCAACCACGTCGGCAGCCAGTTTTTCGCCCGTGGGCGGGTTGTTGACCCGGTTGATCCACTGACCGGCAACGCACACCGAGAAGACCAGTGCGAGCGAAACCGCCACGATGCCGATACCGGCGGTGGCACGAGTACCGAAGCGCTTCCCGAAGAACAGGATGATCAGGAACGACGACGCCATGAGCGCCGGGACGATCCAGACCTTGTCGAGGAGATTGGGGATCACAGCATCAGCCCTTCATCAGATCGACGTCGTTGATATCGATGCTCTGACGATTGCGGTGGATCAACAGGACGATTGCCAGACCGACACCGACCTCAGCCGCCGCAATGGCGATCACGAAGAGGGCGAAGACCTGACCGGAGAGGTTCGATGGATCGGTGACATGCCACATGGCGCCGAAGGCGACGAGGTTGATATTGACCGAGTTGAGGATGAGTTCGATCGACATCAGCACGAGCACGGCATTGCGGCGGGCGAGTACGCCGTAGACCCCGATACAGAAGAGAATGGCGCCGAGGAACAGGAACTGGTTGACCAGCATCAGTCCCTCCGAGCAAGGACGATGGCGCCGATGAGCGCAGCGAGCAGAAGAATCGAAATGACCTCGAACGGCAACAGATAGGTCGAGAAGATGGAGTCGCTGACTTCAGCAGTGCGCTGGACGGTGAGTTCGCCGAACTCGCGCTTGCCGAAACCGTCCCAGAGTGAGTATCCCATGACACCGGCGAGCAGCACGCCGATGAGCGCAGCCATACGACGTGCTCCGGCGGAGTTGTTGAGATTGTCATCGGTGCCGGTCTTGGTGCGGGTGAGCATGATGCCGAAGAGGAAGAGCACGATGATGGCGCCGAGATACACCAGCACCTGGGTGATGGCCACGAATTCGGCGGCCAGCAAGATGTACTGGGCAGCAACGCCGGCGAGCACCAACACCAGCCACAGGGCCGCATGCATGAGGTTCTTGCAGGTGACAACGCGGAGAGCGCCGAACACCATCAGTGCAGCGATGATGTAGAACGCGATGTTCTGGGCGACGAGGAGAGCGAGCATCAGTCCTTCGGCACCTTCCGGAGCTTGGCCTCGGATCCGGCCTCATAGGGCTCGAACTCCGGAACGGTCTCCATCCACTGGGCAAGACGAGTCTTGTCATGGAGCAGGTCGGCGATTCGGATCTCGGAGTACTCATGTTCCGGGGTCCAGAACAGGGCATCGAACGGGCAGACCTCGACGCAGATGCCGCAGTACATACACAGCGAGTAGTCGATGTCGAAGCGGTCGAGTTCGTTCTTCTGGCGCGGCTTGCCACCTTCACGACGCGGCGGTGCCACGTACTTGTGGGCCTCGATGAAGATGCACCAGTCGGGGCACTCTCGGGCACACAACATGCAGGAGGTGCAGTTCTCCTCATGTAGGGCGATGACGCCACGGGCGCGTGCCGTGGGTTCTTCACGCTCATGGGGGTAACGAGTGGTCTGGGGACCCGACTTGAGGGTCTTGACCATCTCGCCGAACGTGACACCGAGACCCTTGATGAGACCGGGGACCTGAGGCATCAGAACACCACCTTCAGGACGGCCGTGGCGACGATGTTGACGAGCGCCAGCGGGATGAGGAACTTCCAGGCGAAGCTCTGGAGTTGGTCCTCGCGGAGACGGGGATAGGTGAAGCGAACCCAGAAGATGATGAACGACACAACCATCACCTTGGCGAACAGCACCGCCGGGCCGAGCACGTAGTACCAGTCACTGCTGGCCTCGAGCCACGGAACTGCCCAACCACCGAGGAACATGACCGCGGCGATACCGGCGAACACGAAGGCAGTGGCGAACTCAGCGAGGAAGAAGATGAGAAACCGGAACCCGGTGTACTCGACCTGGTAACCGCTGACGATCTCGGACTCGGCCACCGGCATGTCGAAGGGCGGCTGGGTGAGTTCGGCCTGCACAGCGGCGATGAAGATGAAGAAGCCGATGAACTGGGTGAGAATGTACGGGTTTCCGATGCCGGTCCAGCCGAAGACGGCCCCACCGTTCTGGGCGAACACGATGCCGTTGAGGCTCATCGTGCCGGCCTGGATGACCACACCGATCACGGCGAGGACCATGGGCAATTCGTAGGCGATGAGCTGGCCAGCGGCTCGGAGCGCACCCATGAGCGAGTACTTGTTGGCCGAAGCCCAACCGGCCATGAGCACACCAATGACCGACAGCGATGAGATAGCCAGCACGTAGAAGACACCGACATCAAGATCCTCGACCACGAGATGGGCCGATGCGGGCAACGCCACATAGAGCAGGAGCGTGGAGGACAGCACAACGAGCGGTGCGGCCTTGAACACCCAGAGATCAGCGCCGTTCGGGGCGATGTCTTCCTTCTGGATGAACTTCACACCGTCGGCAAGTAGCTGCAGCAGACCACGCGGGCCAGCTTCCTGCGGACCGAGGCGGCTCTGCATCCAGCTCATGATCTTGAACAGGAAGACCACACCAAGGATGAGGGCGGTTGTGGGAACGACCGCGCCGACGACCAGCACCTTGATAACGGTGGAGAGCCAGTACGGCGGATCAAAGGAGGCGAGCATCGGAGTCATCGGTCGATATCACCAAGGATGAAATAGAGGCTGCCGAGGATCGAGATGAGATCGGGCACATAGGCGCCCCGAGCAACCCATGGGACGATCGAGATGTTGTTGAACGAGGCCGAGCGGATCTTGACCCGGAATGGGACGAGGTCGCCCTTGGATGCGATGTAGTAGCCCATCTCGCCCAGCGGATTTTCGGTGGCCACATAGGCCTCGCCCTCGGGCACCTTGATGATGCGCGGAACCTTGGCCATGACCGGACCGGCCGGGATGGTGTCGAGAAGTTGCTTGACGATCTTGGCGGCTTCGCGAGTTTCCTGCAGACGCACCCAGGTGCGGGCGAAGCAGTCGCCGTCGGGATGGGTCCAGACCTTCCAGTCGGCTTGGTCGTAGACAAGGCCCGGAGGGCAGCCGTCGCGACGGAGGTCCCAGTCGACGCCCGAAGCGCGCAGGTTGGCGCCGGAAAGGCCGTAGTTCAGCGCTATTTCGGCGGGGATGACGCCGATGCCGCGGGTGCGGGACTGGAAGATCTCGTTACCGACGAGAAGATCTTCCATCTCATCGCAGAACGCGAGGAGCTTGTCCATGGCGACATGGGAATCGGCGATCCAACCCTTGGGGAGATCGTCCTTGAGGCCGCCGATACGATCGAAGTTCGGGTGGAACCGACCACCGGTGGCAGATTCGATCATGTTGAGCACATGCTCACGGTCACGGAAGGCGTAGAAACCAGCGGTCATGCCGCCGAGCTGCAAACCGAAATCACCAAGGAACAAGGAGATGTTGGCGACTCGCGACATCTCGAACAGGATCGTGCGGATCCACTGGGCGCGGGGCGGTGCTTCCACACCCATGAGCTTCTCGGCAGCGAGGATGAAGGGAACTTCGTTGGCGAAACTACCGAGCCAGTCGATCCGATTGATCAGCGCGTTGATCTGCGGATAGGTGCGGACTTCGACGATCTTCTCGTAGCCGCGATGCATATAGCCGCAGATGGGTTCGGCAGAGATGACCTGTTCACCGTCGAGTTTGGCGACGATGCGCAAGGTGCCATGGGTAGCCGGATGCTGCGGACCCATGTTGAGGGTCATGCCCTCCGATTCGAAATCGAGATTGACCCGTGTGTCGGTGGCCTCGGCAACGAGGTCGGAGAGTTGGCTGGGATCGCTGACGGCGGTCATTCGGCCTCGCCCTCCTCGGAATCGGCGACACCCGGCATCGGCTCGACATCGACGATGCCCGGCCACGGACGAACTCGACGGGCCAGCAACGGGAAGTCCTTGCGCAGCGGGAATCCCTGGAAGTCAGTGGGGAGATACATATTGATCAGGTTCGGATGACCATCAAAGGTGATACCGAACATCTCGCGGGTCTCGCGCTCATGCCAGTTGGCGCCGGCGAACACACTGGTCCAGGTGGGAAGCGAGAGGTCGTCGTCGGGGACATCGGCTTTGAAGTGGATGCCAGTGGCGGTGGCGATGTTGTACAAGCGGGCGATGACCTGGAACCTGGTGTCGCCACCGGCATAGCCCTGAACGATGGGTGCGGGAGCCTTCGGCTCGGCACCGGAGACCACGAGGTCCTCTTGGGCGTCCATGTCACGACCGAACGGGGATGGCAGCCAGTCGATGGCCGAGACGTAGTCGAAGAAGGTGAAGCCCATGGACTTCGCCGCTTCGGCGGCATCGCGCCACGCGGAACGATCGACGCGGACCCAGAGATCGTCGCCGGGACGGATATGCGAACCGAGGACTGCGGCGCCGAGACGTTCGGTGAGTTCAGCCAGTACTGCCTCTCGGGCGACGTCGGTCTCGACGACAGCCTCGTTCTCGGCGGCGGAATCGGTGGTGGTGTCAGTTGACGACAATTGGCTCACCCTTCCAGCGCTCGGCCATGTCCTCATGGGCGATTCGTTCCTGCAGCAGCAGAATGCCCTCGAGCAATGCCTCGGGCCGGGGCGGACAGCCCGGGACATAGACATCGACGGGGATCAGCTGATCGACACCCTTGGTGACCGAGTAACTGTCCCAGTAGGGGCCGCCGCAGTTGGCGCACGAACCCATGGAGATCACGTACTTGGGATCAGGCATCTGCTCATAGAGACGAACCACAGCAGGGGCAAGCTTGTCGGTGACTGTGCCGGCGATGACGACGAGGTCGGCCTGGCGCGGGCTGGCCGGGAAGGGGATGACCCCGAGACGCATGACGTCGTACCGCGGCGACGCGAAGGCCGCACCCATCTCGATGGCACAGCAGGCAAGGCCCCACTGGTAGGCCCAGATTGAGTACTTGCGGGAGAGGTTCAGAAGCTTGGACAGCGGCTTCGGGACACGACCGCTTTCGACTAGACCCATCGGAGCACCTTCTTTCGCCATGCATAGAGCAGGCCGAGGGCGAGGATGGCGACAAACACCAACATCTCGACGAGACCGAAGACTCCGTAGGCCTCAAGTTGTGTTGCCCACGGGAACATGAACACTGCTTCAACATCAAACATCACGAAGAGCAGCGCGTAGACGTAATACCGGATCTGACTCTGTGACCAACCGTTTCCGACGGCATCAACACCCGACTCATAGGTCAGGTATTTCTGCTCCTGCGGACGGGTGGGACGGAAGATCTTGCCAATGCCGAGCAGACCTGCGCCGAGGCCCACGCCGACACCCGCGAAGATGGCCACGGTGAGGTACTGGCGGACGAAATCGGAGTACTCAGACATGAGATTTTGAGCCTACAGATCGGCTGAGCACGGCATGAAATCCTCTCGCGGGAGCGATGTCGGTGAGGACATCAGTCTGCGTGATGAACAGTGGTGGAACTGCGGATGGTGCGTGTGTGGAGCTTCGAGACATCGTGGTTTCAGCCACCGGTGACCGAGGATATGGGTCCGCTTGTCCCTTCGACCTTGACCAAGGCCGGGGTGGCATCGCGTGCCGGGTTCACCAACAGATCCGGAATGAGACCGAAAAGGACCGTGACCGCAACACACACCGTGAGAGCGAGACCAGCGCTGAACGGAACCCGGATCCGTGATGCTGCATCCGGCAGTGGCGCATCGACGCCGTCGTCGCCTCCGGACATGAACATGGCGACGATGAGACGCAGATAAAGGAAAGCCGAGATGACTGCCGACACCATCGCGATGATGGCGAGCGGCGTGCTGTGCGAGTTGACCGCAGCAGTGATGGCATAGAACTTCGCGAAGAAGCCGGCGGTGAACGGCACACCGGCCTGCGCGAGAAGCAGCAGTGTGAACGCCGCTGCAAGTACCGGATTGCTTCGGGAGAGTCCCTTGTAGTCGCCGAGCGAGTGATGCCCATCGCCCTTGCGGCCAACGATCGTTGCCACGCCGAACGAACCGGCAACCATGAACGTGTAGACGGCGACATAGAACGCTATGGCTGCCGTGCCCTGTGAAGAACTCGCCTGAAGTGCCATGAGCATGAAGCCGGCATGGCTGATCGAGGAGTAGGCGAGCATGCGCTTCACGTTGCTCTGGACGATGGCGAGTGCTGCTCCGACGACCATCGAAAGAATTGCAAGGGCGTAGACAATGGGACGCCAGGTGGCCCCGTAATTCGAGAAGGTGAGCACGAACACACGAACAAGACCGGCGAACGCGGCTGCCTTCACACCCGATGCCATCCAGGCGACCGCCGGCGTGGGAGCGCCGTCGTAGACGTCGGGACTCCAGGCGTGGAACGGAACTGCGGCGACCTTGAACGCCAGTCCGACGAGGATCAGGGCAAGGCCCAACAGGAGGAATCCGTTATGCGCCGGCACTACGACCGCCATGAAGTCCTTGATCTGGATGAGATTCACCGAACCGGTGGCCCCGTAGATCATGGCAATCCCGTAGAGCAGGAAGGCCGAAGAGAAGGCGCCGAGCACGAAGTACTTGATGCCCGATTCCTGCGACTGGACCCGACGCAGATGCATACCCGCAAGCACGTACACAGCAATTGAGAGTGTCTCGATGCCGAGGAACATCACGATGAGATCGTTGGCCATCGCCATCATCACGCCACCAGAGGCCGAGATGAGCATGAGAACGTAGAACTCAGGCCCTTCCATGTCCTCGCGACGCAAGTACGCATTGGCCAACAGAGCGGCCATGGCCACTGCGGTGCAGATCACGATGGTGATGAAGAGGCTGAAACCGTCGATGCCGACGGATCCACCAACGGTGCTAAAAGCTCCGGGCTGTGAATGCGTGGTGGTCCACCACAGCAGTGAATCCCAGTTCTGCACGCGTGCCCACACCGGCAGCGCACTGAGCGCAGCAGCGGCGGCGATGACAACCGTGACCGTGGCGAAGAGTCCCTTGGGTGCCCGACCCCGCAGGAACGAGGAGAACGTGAGCATGAGCAGACCGCCCACGAGCAGGATCAGAAGCGGCAGCAGTGCCAACCAGTCGACCGATGGACCGGCAATGTGAAGGATCGGCGCGCTTTCGGCCGCTCCTGCCGGATTCGAAGAAATCAGCGGTTGGGCCTGGCCGAGGATCGAGGTGAAAATGCTCATCGGATCACTCCCACACCGATCGGGGCGAGCGCATGCTCACCGTTGGAGGAGCCGGATTCCGCCGAGCCTTCGGTAGCGCCGTGTCCGTCCGAATGCTCGTTCAGGAATTCCTTGATCGGCCCGAGCTGACTGCCGCC